>JBCCJK010000055.1 GCA_039027815.1 Verrucomicrobiota bacterium | reverse complement strand
GGGCGCGGTGCAGGCACCGTAACCGAGGAGCAACGCTGGGCTGGCTCGAAAGACTCCGGCTCTTCCTTCCCCGCGCTTCAGCGCCTCTTCCCCACAACACCTCCCCTCCATTCTACCAGTGTATTCTGGAGGTTGGTATTAAGAGCCGCGAATTCGGAGCGGCCGACGGCACGGGGGCCGGGAAGAGCCCTCGGGTGGAAAAGAGGTTCGCTAGTCGACCAAATTGTCGATCTTGGTCGCCAGGTCGAAATCGAGCGAAGTCAGACCGCCCTCGTCGTGAGTGGTCGAAGAAATCGTGACCGTGGTGAACTGGATGAGAATCTCTGGATGATGCTGGGCCTCCTCGGCAATCTCGGAGACATCGTTCACAAAATCGATGGACTGAGAAAACTCATCGAACTCGTAGGTCCGCGAGATGACGGTCTCATCGATCTCCCATTCGGGGACTTTCTTCGCGAGGCGTTCGAGGTCTTTTTCTTCCAAAAGGTCGGCCATAAAGAGAAGGCGTGGTGTTGACGGCTTTCCGTCCCTTCTTATTAAGGAGCGGAATTGCAAATCGAAAATTTCTCGCAAGCCGAAAGATTTGCTCCACCTTCCCCCACCCTCGCCAAACGAGAGACCGGATCGTCTCTCAAACAGATTCAAATACCTCAAAAAAAATGGGCCAAATCTACAACAACATCACCGAAACCATCGGGCGCACTCCCCTCGTGAAGCTCAACCGCGTGAGCGCCGAGGTCGATGCCACCATCCTCCTCAAGAGTGAGTTCTTCAATCCACTGGGCAGCGTGAAAGACCGCATCGGCCTGGCCATGATCGAAACCGCGGAAAAAGCCGGCTTACTCCATTCGGACAGCGTCATCGTGGAGCCCACCAGTGGCAACACCGGCATCGCCCTCGCCTTCGTGGCTGCCGCCAAAGGCTACCGCTGCATCCTGACCATGCCGGAATCCATGAGCGTAGAACGGCGCACCCTCTTGGCGCTTTTGGGAGCGGAGTTGGTGCTGACCCCCGGCCCAAAGGGCATGAAGGGTGCCATCGAAAAGGCCAAGGAAATCGTCGAGAACACGGCCGGCGCGTGGATGCCGCAGCAATTTGAAAATCCCGCCAACCCCGAAATCCATCGGCAAACCACGGCCGAGGAAATCTGGAGCGACACCGATGGCGCAGTCGATATTTTGGTGGCGGGCGTCGGGACCGGGGGCACGACCACCGGAGTGGGCGAAATCCTCAAATCCCGCAAGCCCGGCGTCCAAGTCATCGCCATGGAACCGCAAGACTCTCCCGTTATTTCGCAAACCAAGGCTGGCGTGGAGCTGACCCCTGGGCCCCACAAAATCCAGGGAACGGGCGCCGGCTTCGTGCCGAGCAATCTCCATCTCGACGTGGTGGATGAAGTCATCAAAGTCTCCAACGACGACGCCTTCGCCATGGCTCGTCGAATCGCCAAAGAAGAGGGCATTCTCGGCGGCATCAGCACCGGGGCCAATGTCTGGGCCGCCCTCCAAGTGGCCGCTCGCCCCGAAAACCAGGGCAAAACCATCGTCACCATTGGTTGTTCCACCGGAGAGCGATATCTCAGCACTCCCTTGGCCGATGAAGCCCGCGCCGCCGTCGGCGGTTGACGAATTCCGCCATTTAGCGGTTGTCATCCCGGGGATTTCGAATTTCAGGATGGCTCGCCGAAATTCGCAATCCCCCCTTCTCTCCTCGATCTCATGGCCCAGCAGCCCAGCGCCCCCGCAGCCCCCTCAGTCCCTGGCGAAGAACCGCATGCCGCCGAGCTGTTTTTTCAGAAACACAAGCTCCCCTTGGTAGGCGGCGTGGCCTTGGTGGCCATCCTGGGCGTGGCCGCTTTGCTCCTGGATTCGCAAAAGCAGCAGAACCAAGCCGAAGCCGGCCAAGCCCTCCTGGCCGCCCGAGACAGCGCCGCCCTCCAAGAAATCATAGCGGACTACCCGGAAACCCTGGCCGCTGGCAACGCCTTTCTCGAAACCGCTCTCTTGCAGTGGGAGGAAGGGGATCGCGGCGGGGCCGAAGCCACCCTCCGCCGCTTCTTAACGGAGTTCCCCCAGCACCCCTTGCGATCCAAAGGCCACGCGCTTCTCGGCTCCCAGCTCTTCCAGCGGGGCCAGCCAGAAGAGGCCCATCGTCAGTTTGAAAAACTACTCGAAGAAGACTCTGGCTCTTACCTGGTGGCCTACGCCAAGCTCATGATGGCAGAAATCGCCGAAACCGAGGAAGACGCTCGCGCAGCTCTCCAGGCAGCCATCGCACTCAATGAGTTTTCCCCCTACCGCTCTCTCCTGCAGCAGGCCGAAACCTTCGTGGGGGTGGAACTCCCGACCCTGGTCGAAGCTCCCGTGATCGAAGAATCCTCCCCCGAAGAAGCGTCCTTCAACCCGCCGCCCCTCCTGGAAAACCCCCTTCCAGAGGAGCCCGCGGCGGAAATTCCTGCAAGCGGCCCAGAGGAAGAAACTCCGCCTTCTCCGCCTGCTCCAGAGCCGACGCCATAATCTTCGGCGGCGGCGCGTGCCCGGTGGAAGGGTCAAGCGAAGCTGACTCAATTCAAGGGAACACCTTGTGCCAAGGCCACCAGGCCGCTCAGTTGAGATTGGATCACTCTGGAGGGTCGGCCCTCCTTCAGTGACCCTGGTCCCCGTGAAGCTCGTCGGAGTGCTCTGTCTCCTCTTTGGCTTCTTTCTCCTCGTGCTCCTTGTAGACGTGGTGCATCTGCTTGGTCTCTTCCCAAGCCTGCCGCTCACAAGCTTCCATAAACGCTCCCACGGCCAAAACCGTGACCGACACCCGAAGCACTCGAATCAACATATTGGCCATGATTGAAACACAGCCAGAGCAACTGAAAAGCCAAATTTGCGATTTTATTTAATTTTTGCTCTCATAAATGAGAATCAGATCAGCTCTGGTAGCCAAAGCGTTTCTCTCAAACGGCATCCTAAGAGCCGAGCTCGCTCAAAAGCTTCTCGTGAAGGCCGCCAAAGCCGCCATTGCTGAAGACCGCCACGACATCGCCCGAGCGACTCTCCTTTTTCAAGTAGCTGACAATCGCTTCCACATCCTCCGCATAGAAAGCGGCTTTGCCCAGGCTCGCGAGCCTCTCCACCACTCGCTCCGGTTGCAGGCGATCCTCAGCCTGGACCTTCTCCGGGTTTTCGACCGCCGAAATGATGACACCGTCCGCCCCTGCGAGCGACTCCGCCAAATCGGCCTCAAAGATCTTGCGACGCATGGTGTTGGACCGGGGCTCAAAAATGGCCCAGAGCCGACCCGCCTGGAACCTTTGTCGGATGGCATGCAGGCACTCTCGGATGGCTGTTGGATGATGGGCAAAATCGTCGATCACTTTGACGCCGTTGACCTCCCCCCGCAGTTCTTGACGACGCTTCACTCCCTGGAAGCTCCGCAGTCCCGCTCGAATTTCCTCGGCCGATAGCCCGGCGGCCCTGGCTGTCGTGATGGCCATGGCCACATTGCGGGCATTGAACTCGCCGAAGAGTGGGCTGAAGTAGCTCTCCCCTTCCAAACGGAAAGAGGTCCCTTCCGCCTGGAAGACCAGGGCCTCGATCCGCAAGTCGTTCTCGGGACCAAGCCCGATTTTCGACACGGGAGCTAAGGAGCGCTCCGCCACCTCAAGGCAAGAGGGGTCATCTCCATTGATGAACAGGCGGCCGCTCCGCGGGATGAGATTGACCAATCGCCGGAAGGTTAGCTTGATGGCCTCCAGGTCCTCATAGATATCGGCGTGATCGAACTCGATGTTGTTGATGATGACCAACTCCGGCAGGTAGTGGAGAAATTTGGACCGCTTGTCGAAGAAGGCCGTGTCGTATTCATCCCCCTCCAGCACAAAGAAGTCCGAGTCGGTAAACCGGGCCCCGCCAGCCAGATTCCGCGGCACCCCTCCGATGAGGTAGCTTGGGTCGCGTCCAGCCTCTTCCAAGAGATGGGTCAGAATGGAAGTGGTGGTGGTCTTGCCGTGGGTCCCTGTCACCACCAGATTCCGCTTCCCGCGGAGAAAAAACTCTTTCAGCGTCTCGGGGAGCGAGAGGTAGCGGAGCTTGCGATCCAAGACCGCTTCCAGTTCTTCATTGCCCCGGCTGAGGGCATTGCCCACCACCACCAGTTCCGCCTCCTCGGGCAGGTTTTCCGGTCGATAGCCCGCCCTCAGCTCCACGCCCTCAGCCTCCAAAAAAGTGGACATGGGTGGGTAGACCTTCTCGTCGGAGCCACTGATCAGGAAGCCCTTTCGCTTGAGCCCAGCCGCCACCGCCCCCATGGCCGTGCCGCAGATTCCCAAAAAATGAATGTGTCGTCCCTCGCTCAAGGCCGCGAAACTTGGAGGGGGCGACCGCGCGAGCAAGCTTTTTCCCTCAGGGCTTTCTCGGAAGGCCCTCTTTCAAGGGCTTCCCTTTGAAGGCGTTCCATAAGCAGCCCGGAGAGCGGCGGCCGGGAAGCGCTCGCCTGGACTGGGCCGCCGCCCTCCTTCCAGGTGGATATCAACTGGGATGACCCCCAACCGCGCCCGAAGAAACTCCAGCAACTCATCGAGCGCTTCCAACTGGGATCGGGGAACCGTCGTCCGATTGAAATCGCCCACCAGACAAATGCTAATGGCCTCCGCCGCGCCCGCGCTCCCGGAAGCAAGCTGCTTCTTCCAGCGAGGACCGATGAAGATTTCCCCCAGGGACAGGCCCTGGCCATTGCCAATGAGAAAGTGCCAGGCCAGGCCCTCCTCCAACCCGCGAACCCGCACTTGATAATCCTCCAAAGCTTCCAGATCCCCCACTAGCGTGCCCGTGCTATGGACTCGCATCGCTTTCCAAGAAGCTGCTTTCGGCGAGTGGAGGGCGATGGCTGATCGCGTTTCCTCCGTCAACCAGCGCCACTCGGTGCGCGCTTCGCCGAAGACAAACTCCTCTGCGCTGGCCGGCTTTCCCCCACCGCTCGCCAAAAGCCACGCCACCCCCAGCAGCCAGGCCCATTGCTCCTTTCTCCTTGATACTGTGGGAAAAAGACCTACAAAGCCTCTTTTCCAGAACCTAGCTCCCCCTCCTGCTCTCATCTCCGCCGCATCCGCGAAGACTTGTGTCGAAGCAACCGAAAATCCTGATCACGACCGCCGCCTTCGGAGACGGGCACAACACCGCCGCGCGAAATCTTCACGCGGCCTTCCAGCGCCTGGGGGTCGATTCGGAAGTCCGCGATTTTTTGGTGGAAGGCGCCCCGGGCGTAACCCGCACCCTCAACCAAAGCTACCGCTGGGCCATTACCCACATGCCCAGGCTCTGGCATCGGCTCTACGGCTACGCGGACAAAGCCTGCCTCCACGGTTCCTGGTTGAATGCCTTTGATCTCCCCGAGCGGGCGTTGGCCAGCTACCTCGGCCGGCATCGGCCCGACTTCATCCTCTCGACCTACCCCCTCTACGCCTACCTGCTCAACAGCCTTTACCTGGGACGGCTGAGGCGACCCTTTCCAGTTTACAACGTCATCACCGACTCGCTCACCATCAACCACGCCTGGCTCCGGGGCGGGGTCGATCATTCCTTTGTCACAGACGCCCTCACGGCCGACATTGTCCGCCAAGACCTACCTCCCCATGACGTAACCGTCTCCGGCTTCCCGGTCGATCTCGGTTTTGAACGACTTTTCTCCCAGCTCACGCCTCCCCGTCCCGGCTACCCCCTCCGGGTCCTCTACATGGCCACCGAGCGCCCGCCCAAAGTGGCCCAGACGCTTCGCCACATCCTGGAATACCAGAGCCGCTCCGGCATGGACGTCACCGTCGTGCTGGGACGGCGGGAAAAGGAATTGCGACGGCTGGTGGAATCAGTGGCGGGACGGCAATCGGTCGAAATCCTCGGGTGGACCGACCGCATCCCCGAACTCATGTGCACCCACCATGTGCTCATCTCGAAAGCGGGCGGCGCCACCGTGCATGAGGCGCGGGCAGCCCACTGCCCCCTGATGATCAACTTCGTGGTGCCCGGCCAGGAAGAAGGCAATGCCGAACTCATGTTGCGGGAAAACTGCGGCTGTCGGCTGGAAAACACCCAGGACATCCCGAGGCAACTGCGGGCTTGGTTTGAACACGGAGCCGAACGCTGGCTCGCCCTGCGGGACTCGCTCTATCGAGTGGGCCAACCAGACGCAGCCATGAACATCGCTCGTCGCACCCTCGCCATGAATGGGCTCTCCGCTCCGGAGATTTCCCAGTTCCCTGAGCCACCCTTGGAAGAAAAAGCCTCTAGCTCCAAGGCGTGAGGGGTCGCGGAAGGCACGCCAACCCCCCCAAGCACCTTTCTGCTACCGTCCCCTCCTCTCAGCGGCCCAGTTGCTCCTGAAAGAGCGTCTTGAAGCCGCACTCACGCAAGCGCTGGGCGGCCAGCTCCTCATTGTCGACATGCATCGCCAGGGAGTTGCCGGAGGGCGGTTTGACTAAGAGCGGGTAACTGAAGTTGATGTTGATGTCCGCTTCCAGCAGGACGGAGAGACAGCGACGCAGATCGGTGGTGTCGGTTTTGATGGCCACGACCAGGACTTCGATCACGCTGAAGGGAATGCCCTTCTCCAGAAAGTGGAGCAGCACCGTGTCGGGGTCGCTCACAATCACTCGCACCATGGTGGCGTCCACCGAATCCGAGACGCTCAGCCCCAAAACCTCCACTCCCACCGAATCGAGAAAGCGAACAATCCGCATGAGGGCACCGACCTTGTTTTCCAAGAAAATCGTGAACTGGCGGACAGGCGTCCCCGGCTGGGCAATTTCGCTATCCGTCATGAGGAGGCAATCACTGGCGGCGGAACGGGGAGGGTAGCCACCATTTAGAGAAAAGGAAGGAAAAATCGCTCTCAAGGAGCCGGGGAGAAGCTCTCTCGCGCTCATCTCGCCGGATGGCAAAAACGCCCGCTGGGTGGAGCGGGCGTTTTGGAAGAGAGCGGAAGATTGGCTCCAGTCGGCCTACTTCTTCTTGGCTTCTTCCCGTTCTTTGGCTTCCACGATGACCTGCTCCGCCACGTTCCGTGGGCAGGGCGCGTAGTGGAGGAATTCCATCGAGAATTGACCGCGACCTGAGGTCATGGTGCGGAGATCGCCGATGTAGCCAAACATTTCGCTCAAGGGAGCTTCCGCCTTCACGCGGACGCCCGTTGGGAGACTGTCTTGGGTTTTGATCATCCCGCGGCGGCGATTGAGGTCGCCAATCACGTCACCCACATTGTCCTCTGGCGTGAAGACATCGAGCTTCATAATCGGCTCCAGAATCTGAGGTCCCGCCTTGGGGATGGTCTGACGGTAGGCGGCTCGGGAGGCGATTTCGAAGGCCACCGCCGAGGAGTCCACCGCGTGGAAGCCCCCATCCCGGAGGTTCACTTTGACATCGACCTGGGGATACCCGGCCAGCACACCCCGCTCCATCGAAAGCTGGAAGCCCTTCTCGACCGCGGTCCAATACTCCCGAGGGACGTTGCCGCCCACCACCGTCGACTCAAACTCAAAGCCCGCTCCGGCTTCGTTCGGCTCGATGGTGTAGTCAATTTTGGCAAACTGCCCCGAACCCCCTGACTGCTTCTTGTGGGTGTAGGAATCGTCTACCTTTTGGGTGATCGATTCGCGGTAGGCCACTTGGGGAGCGCCCACGTCTACCTCCACCTTGTGCGTGCGCTTGAGGATATCCACTTTGATATCGAGGTGGAGTTCGCCCATACCCTTGAGAATGGTCTCTCCCGAATCTTGGTCTGTCTCCACCCGGAAGGAAGGGTCCTCTTGCACCATTTTGCCAAGCGCCACGCCCAGTTTCTCCGCGTTGGCCTTGTCCTTGGCGGCGATCGCCAGGGAAATCACCGGATCGGGGAAGACCATCGGCTCGAGCGTAGCCGGTTCCTTCGGGTCGGCCAGAGTGTGCCCGGTTTGCACGTTCTTGAGGCCCACGATGGCGATGATGTCCCCCGCTTGCGCGGAGTTGATCTCTTCGCGGTTGTCGGCATGCATTTGCACGAGACGACCGATCCGCTCCGTCTTGCCGGTGTAGGTATTGAGGACATTCATGCCCTTCTCGATCTTGCCCGAGTAAATGCGGGTGAAGGTGAGGGCCCCGTATTTGTCATCCATGATTTTGAAAGCCAGGGAACGGAGTGGTTTGTCGACATCCACTTCGGCATAGCCGCCGGTCTCGTTGCCCTCGAGATCGATCTCAGGCTGAGGCTTGACCTCTGTCGGGCTCGGCAAGTAGTCGACGACGGCGTCAAGCACCAATTGCACCCCCTTGTTTTTGAAGGACGAGCCGCAGTAGGTGGGAAAGAAATCGAGGGCGATGGTTCCCTTGCGAATCAGCTTTTTGATGGTGGCCAGATCGGGCTCCTCGCCTTCGAGGTAGCTCTCCATCACGTTATCATCCTGCTCCACCACGGTTTCGATCAAGAGATGGCGATACTCCGCGACCTTTTCCTTCATGTCTTCCGGGACCGCCTTCTTCTCGTAGTTGAGCGGGTCTCCTGAATCATCCCAGATCCAAGCGGTTTCCGTCAAAAGGTCCACCACTCCAGTGAACTCGCTCTCGCTGCCGATGGGCAAAACCATCACGAGCGGTTTGGCAGCCAGCACCTCTTCCACTTGCTTGACCACACGATAGAAATCCGCTCCGATCCGGTCGAGCTTGTTTACGTAGATGATCCGGGACACTTCCGAATCGTTGGCATAGCGCCAGTTGGTCTCCGACTGGGGTTCGACGCCGCCGGAGCCGCAAAAGACGCCCACTCCACCATCCAAGACTTTGAGTGAACGGTAGACCTCGATCGTGAAATCGACGTGACCCGGAGTGTCGATGATATTGAACTGGTGCGGTTCATACTGCTGCTCACTGCCCGGCCAGAAACAAGTGGTGGCGGCGGACTGGATGGTAATACCCCGCTCCTGTTCCTGCTCCATGAAGTCGGTCGTGGCCGCTCCATCATGCACTTCACCCAGTTTGTGGATCTTCCCGGTCAACTTGAGGATACGCTCGGTGGTGGTGGTTTTCCCGGCGTCCACGTGTGCGAAAATGCCGATGTTGCGGTATTTGGAGAGATCTTTCATGGGTTCGTCTGCGTTGTCGGAGAGGGTCCGATCCGCCGCTTCCGGCGGAAGGCGGTATGTCTAGAGCAAAGCCGCCATTTGGCAACTGGCGATTCCGGGGCATTCCTTCCACCAGGTGGCCGAGCTCCCTAGCGGCTTGGCGAGCGCTCCTGCGCCTCTCTCACGAGGTGGCGGGACTCTCTTCCAGAAAATCGGAAAACTCGTAGAGTTGAGGGTCTCGCAGCGGTGGTTTTTTGCCAAACAGCTTGGCCCTTTGCTTGGCAAAAAGATCCATGTCCTCATCGTCGAGCACATCCCCGAACTCTTCTTCGAGCGCCTCGGGGTCCTCCCCCTTTTCCATGCGCCCCACCATTTCCTCCAGCGGTCCCGGCAGTTCCCGTCCCGTCACCTCACACATCCGCCGCATGAATTTCCCCATCATCCGAGGGTCTGGATTCTCCTCATCCATGCCCGCCATTTCGCCCTCGAACTCTCCCATAAGCGACTCCATCTGGGACTCACTCATATCGGCAAAAGGATCGTCCTCATCGCTTTCTTCCTTGGCCTTGCCAGTGATCGCGAATTTGGAGACCCGCTTTTCCATGCGCAGTTCCTTTCCGTCAGGACAGAGCGGCACCTTGTCACTGTAACGCAAGGACCGCGCAAAGAACTGATAGAGCTTGTTGTTGTCCGGGGAGTAGAATTCGTAGATCGGCATGGTGGCAGGAGAAATAATCGGAGCGAGGCGTCCGTCAACTTTGCTCGCCAAACTGCATTTCCGCCAGCAATCGATAGAGCCCATTTTCGTCTTGGATCAGCTCGGCGTGCTTCCCTGACTCCACCATCTGACCCCGCTGCAGCACGAGGATCCGGTCGGCGCTTTTCACAGTCGCCAGCCGATGGGCGATGATGATGCTGGTGCGGCCTTTCATCAGGTTCTCGAGCGCTTGCTGCACCATCTGCTCGCTTTCCGAATCGAGAGCGCTCGTCGCCTCGTCCAAGAGCAGCAAAGAGGGGTCGGCCAGGATGGCCCGGGCAATCGCGATCCGCTGCCGCTGGCCCCCAGACAGCCGCACCCCCCGGTCTCCCACGATGGTGCGGTAGCCGTCCGGAAAATCCTCGATGAAATCGTGGGCAAAGGCTTGGCGAGCGGCTTCTCGCACCTCTTCGGCCGAGGCCCCGATGCGTCCGTAGCGGATGTTTTCCTCGATCGTTCCCCCGAAAAGCAGGACCTCCTGTGGCACCAGGGCCATGCTAGCCCGGAGGGCGGCCAGCGGCACCTCTCTCGCGTCCATGCCATCAAAGCGGATGACTCCCAAACTCGGTTCGAAGAATCGCAACAGGAGCGAAACCAAGGTCGATTTGCCGGCGCCACTCGGACCCACTAGCGCCAGCTTTTCCCCAGGGGCCACCTGGAAATGGAGGGACTGCAAGACCGCCACCTCCGGCCGAGAAGGGTAATGAAAGGACACCCCTTCAAAGGAAAGCGCGCCAGCCAGCGGAGGAAAAGCGCCCCCCTCCGGCTCGATCTGTCCCGTCGGTTCGGCCTCTTCCTCGAGGATTTCCCGGATCCGATCCGTGGCCCCGATCGCCTTTTGCATCTGCCCGAGCGCCTCGGGCAACGCGGCCAGGGCCCCGCCCACAAAACCATTGTAGATGATAAAGGCCGCAAAGCGCTCGCTATCGAGCGTCCCCGCCCGCAGCTCTCCGGAGGCGAACCACACCAGGTAAGTGATGACGCCGAAAAGGGCGAAAATGATGAAAGAGACGAAGGCAGCCTTGGAATGGGCTGCCGAGAGCGTGAAGCCGAGAAACCGTTCCAAGGCCTCGCGGTAGCGAGAGCTTTCGAAGGCCTCATTACCAAAGGCCTTGACCTCCTGGATTCCGTGAAGGGCCTCCTCTGCCACCACATTGGCTGCGGCCAACTCATCCTGCGACTGCCTGGTTTGCAGTCGGATTTTGCGCCCCCAAAAACCCACCGAAAGCATCACGAGGGGGAAGCAGGCCAACATCACCAGAGCCAGTTTGGATGACATGACAAAGAGCAAGACCAGCCCGCCCAACAAGACCACCACCTGCCGGACCACTTGCGGGACGGTCCCAATCATGGTTTCGCGGATCAGTCCGAGATCGGCCGAGAGTCGACTGGAAAGCTCGCCTACCCGATTGCGATGGAAGAAGGTGATCGGCAGCCGGAGGAGAGCGGCAAAAGTCTGCTCCGAGAGATCTGCGATGGCGCTTTCCCCGGCTTTCGCGAACCACCGGATCCGAAAAAAAGCGACCCCCGCCTGCAGGGCCAGGATGCACAAGAGAGAGAGGGCCGCCACGTTGGCCTCCTGCTGGAGCGTCTCTGGCGGGCGGTCATCCTGAAAGCCCAGTCCCACGATTTTTCCCAAGAAGTAAGGGAACGCCAACGAAAGAACGCTCGCAAGCAACAGAGCAATCAGTCCGGGATAGAACCAGCGGGAATAGGGTCGAAGGGTGGCGAAAAGCGCCTTGGCCGCGCGCCAAGACGACGCCGGTTTTTTGTGAGTCTCCATCAAGCGGTTCGTTCGGGAAAAAAGGAACCCGAGACTCTACCAGACGAGGCGAGCCTGCAAACGACAAGCGACACAAGCCACCGCCAAGGGCCTCTTATACCAAGCTGCAGAATTGGCTGGTAGAATGGCCGAGTGGATTTCGGGCCAGACCAAGGCGCGACGAGGGCGCGGTGCAGGCACCGTAACCGAGGAGCAACGCTGGGCTGGCTCGAAAGACTCCGGCTCTTCCTTCCCCGC
>JBCCJK010000054.1 GCA_039027815.1 Verrucomicrobiota bacterium | reverse complement strand
TGAGCTAAAAAAGGCGATTCTGAACTACCTCGAAAAACACAATCAAGACCCTCGCCCTTTCCGTTGGACCGCAACCCCAGAAGAAATCCTCTCCAAAGTCAGTTCAATTTGCAAAAGACTTTCCTAACGGGACACTAGGAGAACTGGACCGGCATGGGGCAGCCGAGGGAGTCCGCGATGGCGCGAAGAAAGTCATACTCCCGGTCCTCCACCTGGTCGTCCGAGAGCACCAGTTGGGCGCAGGCGTAGAGAATCTGCTTTTTCAGCAGCGGGGTGGCGCGATCAAAGACATCGATGGCTCGATGGATCCTCTCCCAGGAAAGCGTCTCCTGCGGCAGTCGCTCGGCGGCCACCCCCAAGCCGCGCGCGATCTTGGCGTAAAACTCCTCGGAGACCTGGCCCACCAGCGCCACGGTCGACAGCAAAACGGGCCCGGCTTCCCCGGTCGCAGGCCATTTTCGGAAGGCGATCCGCTTGGAATCGACCCGCCCGAAATGGTGATCGAGGTGGCGCTTGACCACACTGATGAGGGCGAATTCGAAGGGCTCGATCCGGCGGTCGGCTTCCATCAGGCCTTGCAGCAGCCCGAGCAGTTGGTCGTAGTCGTCAGCGCTCGCTTCACGCAGGGCCGGGAGCGCCAGATCCACCAGCGCGAACTTGGCGGCCGAACTCTCCCTGCGCAAGGCCTGCCCGATCTCACCAGCCTGCTCCGCCAGGTCCTCTCCCAAAGTGGCTGCGATTTGCTCGCTCTGCCGCCGCTGGAGGGACGGCTTCTCGTCCAAAAGAAGCCCACAGAGCAGGGCCTTGGCGCCCAGCGCTTCATGCGCTGTGTCGAGAAGAGCCCCCTCCTGCAAGTGCGCATGCAGGCCCTCGGCCGCCGCCATCTGCACCGGACCAAACTGCCCCACCATGGCCATGGCCTGCTCGGCTCTGCCTGCCCTGGCTCCCTTGGAGGAGGCCGTGGACGAGCGCGGGAGAGGCGGGGGGCTCGGGGGCGCGGCTGGGCTGCTCTTGGCTGGGGGGGCTGGGAGGGCTGGGAGAAACGTTCCGTCCCAGTCCGGTTCGATGGCCCGGATGCGCCGGGGCAGCGGCGGGTGGGTGGCAAAGGCTTGGGTGAAGCTCGCGGAGAGGCCATTTCCAAAGAGCATGTGACTGGCCTCTTCGGCGCGAGGGGTGGCGAGTTTCGAGCCGAAGTGGAGGCCCCCGATCTTCTTGAGCGCGTCCGCGATGCCCGAGGGATTGCGGGTGAACTGCACGGCAGAGGCATCGGCCAGGAACTCCCGCTGGCGCGAGACGGCCGCCTTGATGAGGTGGCCGAAGAACACCCCGATGTAACCGATGAGATAGAGCACCAGACCCACGAGACCGAAGGCGGCGGCCCCTCCTCCTCGCTCCCGCGAAGACCCGCCCGTGGAAAACAAGCCCGCCCGCAAGAGGATGCGCCCAATCACCGCCAGCATGAGAATACCGAAGAGCACCCCCACCAGCCGCAGATTGATGCGCATGTCGCCATGGAGAATGTGGCTGAACTCATGCGCCATCACCCCCTGGAGTTCGTCCCGACTGAGCGTTTCCAGGCAGCCCCTCGTGACTCCGATGACCGCATCCTGCGGCTGGAACCCAGCCGCAAAGGCATTGATGCCTCGCTCCCGCTCCATGAGGTAGACCTTGGGCATGGGCACGCCCGAGGCGATCGACATCTCCTCGATGACATTGAGAAGGCGACGCTCCAGCGGGTCCCGCGTGCCCGGGTTCAAGAGCCGACCGCCCAGCGATTCCGCGATCTGACTTCCGCCCCCCGAGGCCAACTGCGAAGTCCGCCCCAGCGTCCCCAAGCCCACCACCAACAAGACCCCTACCGAAGTGTAGAAAAACAAATCCCGGTCCCAAAAGGGCACCTCGGAAGAGTTCAAGCGAGCGGCCCGCTCCTCCGAGCCTCCCAACCCCGCGAACCAGAGCACGCCGTAAAGCGCCACGATGATGCCGAGGACGGCCAGCCCGAAATAGCAGACCAAAAGTTTGGTCTTCTTGCGCGCCTGGTCCTGGGCCTGGAAGAAATCGACCGCCATCGGAAAAGGGCCACCCAGGCCGGAGAGACCCTGGGGCAGCCAGCAGAAACAGGCCTCAGAAAGAGACCTTCACGGCCTCCCGCTCGCTCGGGTTCTCCACCTCGAAGAGCGCCGCCTCGGTGAAACCGCCGAACCCGGCCACGATGTTGGACGGCACGGTTTCCCGCTTGGTATTGTAAGTCATGACCGAGTCATTGTAGGCCTGGCGGGCGAAGGAAATTTTGTTCTCGGTCGAGGTCAGCTCCTCGGTTAGCTGCATCATGTTTTGGTTGGCCTTCAGGTCGGGGTAGGCCTCGGAGAGCGCGAAGAGTTTCCCCAGCGTGCCCGAGAGCCCCGCCTCCGCCGCGAGGAGACTTTTCATATCGCCAGGGTCGCCCGGGTTGCCTGCCAAGGTTTGGTTGGCAGAGGCGGCCGCGTTCCGGGCCGCGATGACCGCCTCCAAGGTCTCCCGCTCGTGAGCCATGTAGCCCTTGGCGGTTTCCACGAGATTGGGGATGAGATCGTAGCGGCGCTTCAGCTGGACATCGATCTGTGCGAAGGCGTTTTGGAAGCGATTGCGCAGGGTCACGAGCGCGTTGTAGGTTCCGAAAAACCATAGGACGAGCAGGAGGGCGAGGCCGCCCAGGATGGCGAGGGTGATCCACATGAGAAGGGAAGGATTGAATTCCCCTCCATGACACACGAATCCACGGGAAAAGGAAACTGGAAAATCTCGGGCGAATTGGAACGGGCCAAGGAACGGGCCCCGCCGCCCTCGCCCTTTGAGAGACATTCCCGCACAAGCCAAGGCAAGTCAGCTCCGCCCTTTTGGCCCACTCTCCCTCCCCTCTCCTCTTTCCGACCGTTCTATGAAAGCTTGCCTCTTTTCGACTCTCTTGGCCTTGGGACTTAGCTGCAGTGCGCCGCTCGCTCACTCGGCGGCCCTCGTTTTGAATGACCTTTCCGGGAACGTCCAGTTCGATGGCTGGGATAACCTGGGCGCGGTCACCGGCTTTGGCTTTTTCGATGTCGGGCCGGGGTCGCCAGCCGATGGAAACCCCTGGCCCAGCCCGATGGACTCTTTCGCTAGCGGCTCGGGCGATGGCACGCTCCAGCGGACCGCGGGCACCCACTACTCCGCAAGCGGCTCGCTCTACTCCTTTGCCGGGCCCAGTAGCTTCCGCCTTGGCGATAGCACGGCTCTGGCCAATCTGGCGACGGTCGTCTTCACGGTGGCCAACTGGTTTGGCTCTTCGCCCACCAGCGATCCGGTCCTCAACTTCAATGGGGGCTCCCAAGAACTCGACCCCGATTCCACCTTCACTTCTCCCTTTGGGGCCGTCAGCTTCGGAGGGCCCGTCCCGGTGACCGCCCGCACCTACCAGTGGGACCTGACCGGCCTCGGGACCGAGGTCACGGAATTCGGGATCGACTGGACCCAAGGCAGCAGCGCCGGCATCACCTACCTCCAGCTGGAGCAGAGCGATGTCTTCACGGTGGCCAGCGCCACCGTGGTCCCCGAGCCGAGCGCCGCCCTCTTGGCCCTCCTCGGCCTGCCCTTCGCCCTCCGCCGCCGTCGCGCCTGATCCCAAGCTCTGCCAAGACTTGGGAGCCAATCCCGAGGAGAGGGATCGCGAGTGCCCTTATACCAACCTCCAGAATTCACTGGTAGAATGGAGGGGAGGTGGTGTGGGGAAGAGGCGCTGAAGCGCGGAGAAGGAAGAGCCGGTGTCTTTCGAGCCAGCCAATTCTGGAGCTTGGTATTAGCCCTTGGCGGGGGAACGGGTCTTGGCCTCGTTCCACAGCGCCTCCATCTCTTCCAGACTGGCTTCCTCAAGTGAGGACCTTCTCGCCGCGAGGCCTTGCTCGATTTGGGTGAAGCGGTCCGTGAATTTTTGGTTGGCCGCGGCCAAGAGGAGTTCGGGGTCTCGCTCGGTTTGGCGAACCAGGTTGACGACCGCGAAGAGGAGATCGCCCAGTTCTTCTGCCAGCTTTTGCGAACCCCCCGCCAGCTCCTCCTCCACTTCCACCAGCTCCTCCCGCACCTTGGCGATGACTTCTTGGGCATTCCGCCAATCAAAGCCCACTTTGGCGGCTTTCTTTTGCAATTTGGCTGCACGCAAGAGCGCCGGAAGACCTTGGCCGATTCCGTGCAGGTAGGGCTGCGCTTGCTGGCCTTTCTCGGCGCGCTTGATGGCGTCCCATTGGCGCAAGACGGCCTGGCTATCGCCCGCCTGGGAGTCGCCGAAGACATGCGGATGCCGTCGCACCAGCTTCTCGCACACGCCGGTCGCCACCTCACCCCAATCAAAGCGCCCTGCTTCCTCCGCCAATTCGCTATGGAAGACCACCTGCAGCAGGAGATCGCCCAGCTCCTCCCGGAGGTCTTCCGGGTCGTCCCGCTCGATGGTGTCCGCCACCTCGTAGGCTTCCTCGATCAGATTGGGCAGAAGGCTCCGGTGGGTCTGCTCCGCATCCCAAGGGCAGCCGCCCGGACCGCGCAGAAGGTGCAGAAGGGCGCGCAGTCGCTCGACCGGGTCCGGATGGCTGGCAGGCGTGGGCGCGGCGTGCGGCATGCGATTCGGGGCGGGGCTCACTGGCTCACTTGAGGTCCTGCTGGGCCTTTTCCAGCACGGCTCGTTCCTGCGCGCTCAAGCTGGAGATGCCCTGGGCGGAAATCTTGTCGAGCACGGCATCGATCTCGGTCCGAGTCGGCTTGCCCGCCGATCTGGCGGCCGGCTTTTTCTTCTGACCGCCAAAGAGGGAAAAGCCCTTTTTGGCCGGCTTGACCTCCTCGGCCTCCACCACCTTCAGGCCGGGGTTGGCGGGCACGGGACCGCGACGGTCGGAGGCCCGGGTCCGGGAGACCTGCTCGCCCACGAAGTTCAGCCAGTGAGGATTGCGAATGAGGAAGAAGCCTAGCAAGGCCCCGCCCAAGTGGGCCGCTTGGCCCCCTCCGTTGAGATTGCGGGTGCCCGATTGCTCCAAGACAATCGAGGCTACCCCGAAGGCGATCAGGCCGATGGCCAAGGTTCGTAGTTTCAGCGGAATAGGCGGGAAGAGCAGCATGACCCGGGTGTGCGGGTAGAGCACCGCAGCCCCGATCAGGATGCCATAAATGCTCCCCGAAGCCCCCACCAGAGAGGTCGGAATTTCCAACGTGCCCTCTTGGAAACCAACGCGGACCCCCAAGGGGACCGAGTTTTGGAAAACCCCGAAGGAGGTCAGCAGCGCATAGACATAGGCCCCGCCCATCCCGGCCAAAAGATAGAAAGCCAGGAAACGCCGCTTCCCCCACCACTGCTCCAGCAGGGGCCCGAAAAAGAAGAGCGCCAACATGTTGAAGAGCAGATGAAAGAACCCGGCATGAAGAAACTGGTAGGTGAGGAAGCGCCAGAGTTGGAGGCCATTGATGGCCAGCCCGGTGTTGAAGAAGCCCACCCTTTCGAGCGGCTTGTAGAAGGCGCCCGGTTTTTCCAGGATGAGGTCGATCACGAACACGCCCACATTGATGGCGATCAGCCAAAAGACCACGCTCCGCGCCTGCCGCCCCCGCCCGAAGGGCCCGGCCGGCCCTGGTTCCTCGCGGAAATAATCTCGATCATACAGTCCCATGGTCTTGGCTACGCGGGCCGCATCCTCTCACGCCTGCCACGATCGCGCAAACCACCAGCGCAGCGGGTCGCCTGATTTTTGTAGAACTTGCGGAGCGAGTTTGCTAGGGCTTTTCCTTTCCCCCGCCCCCCTCCACCCTTAGCGAAGGCTCTCTCATGGCTCACGACTACCCCGCCCTCATCGACTCCCTCTCCCTCTCCTCGCAAGCCCTCCGCGCCTGGATCCTGGAGGCCTGCGAACTCTGCCAACCGGAACGGATTCGCCTCTGCTCTGGCTCGCAGGAAGAGTGGGACGAACTCTGCGGGCAACTCGTGGAAGCGGGCACCTTCACCAAGCTGGCGCAGCGACCAGGCAGCTACCTCTGCCGCTCCCACCCCTCGGACGTGGCCCGGGTGGAGGACCGGACCTTCATCTGCTCGAAGCGACCCGACATGGCCGGGCCGACCAACAACTGGGCCGATCCCGCCGAGATGAAAAAGACGCTCCACGAGAAATTCGCAGGCTGCATGCGGGGACGGACCCTGTATGTGATTCCTTTCTGCATGGGCCCGCTCGACAGCCCGCTGGCCCAAGTCGGCGTGGAACTCTCAGACAGCGCCTACGTGGCCACCAACATGCGCATCATGTGCCACATGGGGGCCGCGCCCCTCGCCAAGCTGGAGGCCAAGGCGCGGGCCCAGCCGGAGTGCGATGACCTCAATCACTTCGCGGGCGAAATCTTCGTGCCCTGCCTCCACTCGGTCGGCGCTCCCCTGGAACCCGGACAAGAAGACGTCCCCTGGCCCTGCAACGATGAAAAATACATCGTCCATTTCCCCTTGGAGCGCCGCATCATGAGCTTCGGCTCCGGTTACGGAGGGAACGCCCTGTTGGGAAAAAAGTGCCTGGCCCTCCGCATCGCCAGCTGCATCGCTCGCGATAACAACTGGATGGCCGAGCACATGCTGCTCCTGGGCGTGGAGGATCCCGAGGGCGTCAAAACCTACCTGGCGGCCGCCTTCCCGAGCGCCTGCGGCAAAACCAATCTCGCCATGCTCGTGCCCCCGGAGCACTACGCCAAGAAGGGCTGGAAGACCACCATCGTGGGGGATGACATCGCCTGGCTTTGGAGTGGGGAAAACGGGGAACTCCGAGCCATCAATCCAGAGACCGGCTACTTCGGAGTGGCGCCAGGGACCTCCTACGAGACCAATCCCAACGCCATGGAATCCATGAAGGAGAACACCATCTTCACGAACGTGGGCTTGACCGACGAGGGCGACATCTGGTGGGAGGGCATGACCAAGGAACCGCCCGCTCACCTCATCGATTGGAAAGGACAAGACTGGACCCCGGAGAGCGAAGGCCCCGCGGCCCATCCCAACGCCCGCTTCACCGCCCCCTCCGCGCAATGCCCCACCATTGACCCCGATTGGCAAAATCCCAAGGGGGTCAAGATCGACGCCATCATCTTCGGGGGACGCCGAGCCACGACCGTGCCGCTGGTTTTCCAAACTTTCAACTGGGCCCACGGCGTCTACATCGGCGCCATCATGGGCTCGGAGAAAACGGCGGCCGCCGCCGGCGCGGTGGGCGGCGTGCGGCGCGATCCCATGGCCATGCTCCCCTTCTGCGGCTACAATATGGGAGAATACTTCAGCCACTGGATCAATATGCGACGTCACATCCGAGAACTGCCCCGCCTCTTCCACGTGAACTGGTTTCGCCGCGGCGAGCAGGGCGAGTTTCTCTGGCCGGGCTTTGGCGAAAACATGCGGGTCCTCGAGTGGATCATCCAACGCTGCCGAGGCGGGATCGGCGGCTTGGAAACCCCATTCGGCTGGATCCCGCGCTTCGAAGACTTCAACACCGAAGACTTGGAAAACTTCACCGAGGAGGACTTCGACCGTTGCCTGGCCTTCAGTGAAGACGAGTGGCGGCAAGAAGTCGTCAGCCAAACCGAGCTTTTCGTCCGCCTCTACGATCACCTGCCGAAAGAGCTGGTCTACAGCAAGGAGCTGTTGGCCTGTCGTCTCAGCTAAACGCTCACCAAGGAGCCTCCCCCCCGTGCCTACCCGGATGAAACTCCTTCCCCTCGCCCTCCTGGCTCTCTCGGCTTGCGCGAACTCGCGTGGCCTTCCGGAAGCGCCCTCCCCACTGCCTGCCACCAACCAAGCGCTGGTGGCCCTTGCCGAAAGCTACCCCGAAGGAGGCGGGTATGAGGCCAGCGATGCCGCCACCAATCGACTGCAAAAAGCTCTCCAGCTCCGCGGCCAGCGCCTGGTAGTGGATCCCGCCGCGGCCTTCCCCGCCTATTGCTCCGGGGCGACCTACCTGGTGCTCGTCGACCACCTGGCCTCCCTCCCTCTCCCTCCGGCCGCGCACCGGGCGCTCTTGACGCGACCGGCGCATCCCGACGGCGAGGGCGTCTTCGGTCGCTTCAACGCCAATGGCCCCGGCACCGCGGTGCTCTTTCACGAACTGGGTGCCGGACGGAGCTTTACCGATCCGGAGGAAGCTCTTCCCGGGGACTTCCTCAAGCTGTGGTGGACTGAGGAAATCGGAAAACTCGAGCGCGGACACTTGGTCCTCTATCTCGGGCATGACGAGGAAACCCTCACCTACTGGTCCGGCAACCAACCCGAGGGCTTCAGCCGCAAGACCATCCCGCGCGCGCGCGCCCAGCGCCTTCTATTCACCCGCCTGACCCGGCCCCAAGCCTTCGCCCAAGCAGCGCAGCTTCCCGCACGCAATGGCTTCTTGGCGGACATGCTCCGCCGACGCTTCACCTGGGCCCAAGTGGCCGAGCAAACCGGCTTGGCCGAGTGATGCCCAGGCTCCCGCCTGCTCGTCGTCGCACCCGAAACCTGAATCAACCCCCTTCCTTGGCTTGGATGGCGGCGTCGAGGCGGGCTTGTTTTTCCTCCCACGGGAGGACCACATACTCCTGGTAGGCCTGGAGAAAGCTCTCATCGCAGCCCTGACAGAGGATCACCTTTTCGGCAATCCGCCACCCGGGCTGCGGGGACCGCTTCAGGTAGTAGGGAAAAATGTGGGGGTGCTCCTCGCCGATTTCGAGGTAGAGCCGCTTGAAATCCTTGGTCGATCCCCCGCGGACTCCGGTGTTGTGGCGATAGCCGGTCACCTCGACCAAGGGCAGGCCTCGGACCTCACACACACCCAGATCGGGGGCCGGCTCCTCAGACTGCGGGGCATCGCAGGAACCCAAGGCCAAGCAGCCCAAAAGGAGAAACGTTCGACGAAGCATCGACCAAACTAAACGGAGAAGGAAAGGAGGCAAAGCCTCAAACCAAGCTGCCACCCGAAACCTGAAACCTGAAACCTTCACCCCCAGCGCTCTCCTTCTCATACCAAGCTGCAGAATTGGCTGGTAGAATGGCCGAGTGGATTTGGAGCCAGACCAAGGCGCGACGAGGGCGCGGTGCAGGCACCGTAACCGAGGAGCAACGCAGGGCTGGCTCGAAAGACTTCGGCTCTCCCTTCCCCGCGCTTCAGCGCCTCTTCCCCACAACACCCTCCCTCCATGCTACCAAGGCATTCTGGAGCTTGGTATCAGGTAACTTGCCGCAAGAGAATAGCGTCGTTAAGAAATTCTCCGATGAGCACGTCCGAGAGGATGACGACTTTGTCACCACTCTCCAAATGGCCGAGTCCCTTGAGCTGCTCGATGGCGCGGTCGATCATGGCGTTGGCATCCTGGTGATCGAAATCGCACCAAAAGGCTTCCACCGCTCGATTGAGCACCAGGGTTTTGCGAACGTCCTCGGCGGCCGTGAAGGCGAAAATGGGCGCCTTCTCCGGTCGCAGCTTGGAGATGTGATGGGCCATGACACCGCGGCGCGTGAAGACCAGGATCTTGGAATCCTCGACCGAGTTGGCCAAGACCACCCCAGCCTTGACGCTCTTCTGCTTGTCGTCCTTAAGCTCGGCAAACTCCGCGTAGCCGATGCCCCCTGAGCGCTCGGTCCGGCGGGCGATCTTATCCAGCATCTGAACGCATTCCTCAGGATACTTGCCCATGGCACTTTCCCCACTCAGCATCACGGCATCGGCCTGCTCGTAGACGGCGTTGGCCACATCGGTCACCTCGGCCCGCGTTGGGACGGGGCTCTCCGTCATGGATTCCAGCATGTGGGTCGCCACGATGACCCGCTTGGACTTGATGGTGCACTGCTTGACGATGCGACGCTGGATAATGGGCAGCTCCTCGAAGGGCACCTCAATCCCCAGGTCACCGCGGGCCACCATCACCGCATCCGCCTGGTGGATGATCTCATCAAGATTTCGGACTGCTTGCTGGTCCTCCACCTTCGCGATGATGCGGGCCTTGGACCCGAGGGACTGCAAGCGCTCTCGCAGATACTGCACATGGGCCCCTTGGCGGGCGAAGCTCAGAGCGAAGAAATGGACGCCCATTTCCACCCCCAACTCGAGGTCCTTCTCATCCTTATCGGTCAGCGCCGGGAGGCTGACATTCACCCCGGGCAAATTGATGTGCTTGCGGGACGAGAGCTTGCCTGGGATGAGCACTTTCGTGAGAATGCGCTCGGCATTTTTGGCCAACACCTCCACGTGAATGAGCCCATTGTCCAAAAGCATGGTGTTGCCGACCTCGATGTCTTGGTAAAGGTCCGGGTAGTTGGTGGCGGTGGAAAGCGCTTGGCTGGGCTGGTAGCCCGGTGCGGTAAACTCCAGCTCCTGGCCCACCTTGAGAAGAAAAGACTCTTGGAGGTAGCCTGTGCGGATGGCCGGGCCCTGCATGTCCATCAGGAGAGCCACGTTGGACTCCGTCATCTCTTCGGCCGCGCGGATCTCGACCACCACTTCCCGGATCCAGTCATGGGCGGCGTGGCTCATGTTCAGCCGGAAAATATTGGCCCCCGCTCGGATGAGCTTCGCGATCATAGCGCGTTCTTCGGTCACGGGGCCGAGAGTGGAGATGATCTTGGTCTTGCGCAGCACGTGGAAAAACGGGTGGCTGCTTCCCGATGCCGACGAACCCCACTGGGAGCAACGCAAAAAACGAGAAAAAACGACTTCCCCAGAAGAAAGGGCAAACGCCCAGCTCACGGTCAGAAATCGAGGCTCCCTTTAGCCTTTGACTCCGGAGCGGTAGTAAGTTGCCCAACGCCGTCTTCTTAGGGCTTATTCGATGCTGGATCGTCGATGAACCTATCTCAAATTCATCTGAGGTCGAGTTGAAGGGCTGAGAGCTCGATAAAACCAAGGAAGTTGAGCCATTTGAACTCCCAGCGAGAAGTGAGTCTGCGGGACCAACGCATCCAGGCAAAGGTTCTCTCCACGCTGAAGCGTCTACCCATTCTGCGCAGCATTCGTTTGTCCTGAGTCGGCTTCCTCTTTCGATTCTTCTTATGGGGAGCGATCATTTCAATGCCTTGCTGGGCGAGTGTTTCGTCCAGTTCATCGGAGTCATAGGCAGCGTCTCCGATGAGGCGCTCCGGGCTGACCTCCACCACCAAGAGGTCCAAGCTCAACTGCACCAACTTCACTTCGTGGTGTTTATTTGAAGCGGCAGCGATCGCAGTTGGAAGTCCCTCAAGATCAACGATCGCCAAGTCCTTGAAGATGCTTCGTAAGACTTCACTGTCACACCAGCGTTGGAATCTACGATGCACTGTCTTGTAGTTCGGGAGGCTTTGTGGGAGCATGTGCCACTGCGCTCGCGTCTTCAAGATCCACATCACAGCCTCCAGAATCTTACAGGCAGGCACGGATTTAGGACCCGGTTTGCTCCTCTTCTCGCCTTCTTCAGGAAAATGATGACGTATCCTATACCATTGAGCATCAGTGACTTCCATGCCTCCCATAAAAGCAGTTTTCACGCATATACTGCTATCTAATATCACTTAATAAATTTGAGATAGCTTCACATCAACTTCGTAACGTATGAACGAACTTGTCCGTGCTGCCTTAGCCCGCGTAATAGCGCTTACGAGAAGAACTATCTGCTTCGCGTTCGCCAATCGCTCCCGGAGCCGCCGCTTAATTGTGTCGGGATGGCCTGGATCGCGAGCGGTGTTCAAGTCGTGAGCGTCGTAGAAATTGAAGTCAATTTTCTTGTTGGCCTTCCACGCAGTCATGAGCCTGTAGCTCTTGATGTCTTCGCTGGCGAAACTGACGAATGTTTTGTTGCGATACGCCACGGCTCTTTTTCGGATAACCGTCAAGCATGAGGCACGGCTGGCCGGGAGCGCGCGCTACATGCTGGACAAGGGTTGGAGCTGAGGTGAATCATTGTAGAGTAGGGACGGCCCCGCGAGCGGAGCCATCCCCCTCATCAAACCGGACGTGCGGTTTTCCCGCATCCGGCTTTCCGAAGTGATTCACCAACTCGCTCTCGGGTCCACCAAGTGGATTGCACCGGCAGCTTATACAGT
>JBCCJK010000053.1 GCA_039027815.1 Verrucomicrobiota bacterium | reverse complement strand
GGCGCTGAAGCGCGGGGAAGGGAGAGCCGGTGTCTTTCGAGCCAGCCCTGCGTTGCTCCTCGGTTACGGTGCCTGCACCGCGCCCTCGTCGCGCCTTGGTCTGGCCCGAAATCCACTCGGCCATTCTACCAGCCAATTCTCCAGCTTGGTATGAGTTGAAGAGAGGTTTCGGGGTTCAGGGTTCAGGCAGAACTTTCGAGACCAAGCTGGAGCGCCCCATCCCGAAACCCGAACCCCCCCCGCCTCCGGCGGGGTCAAATCCACCCCCGCCGCTTGAAATACCAGAGGGGCAAAAGGAGCGTGATCACCATCAGTCCAAGGGCCACCGGGTAAGCCCAAGGCTGGGACAGCTCCGGCATCTGGGAAAAATTCATTCCGTAGATGCTGGCGATGAGCGTGGGCGGGAGGAAGGCCACGGAGGCGATCGTGAAAATTTTCACAATGGCGTTCTGCTCCATGCTGATGAGGCCGAGCGTGGCATTGAGCATGAAGCTGACTTTCGAGCTGAGGAAGTTCGTGTGGTCGATGACCGAAAGAAGATCGCGCTCGGCTGGCTTGAGTCGCTTCTCCAAGCGCAGCCCATCGCCCTCTCCCGAGACATTCTGCCGCGCGAAGGAGGCGCTTCGTTGGAGGCTTTCGAGCGACTCCCTCTCCCGGCTGATCAGGTTGCCCTTGCGCCCGAGAGAAGACAGCGCGCCCTCCAAATTCTGCCTCTTCTTGGCCCGTTTGGAAGGCTCCGAAAAAATGAGACGGGAAAGCTCATCCAGCTCCCGGCCGATTCGTTCCAAGACCTCCGCTTGGCGTTCCACAATCTGTCCGTAGAGATCGAGCAGGACGTCTCCGGAGTTCCGCTTGGGTGCCAGGCGTTGGTAGCGCCGGATCAGCCGCTGGAATGGCCGTAGGTCCTGGTAGCGCAAGGTCACCAGGTGCTTGGCTGAGAGCACAAAGGTGATCTCCTGCACCTCCGGCTCGTCGGTTTCCAGCTTCGTCATGACGTTGGTGGTCATGAAGCGCGCGCCGCCTTCCAGGTAAAAGCGGGCGCTCTCCTCGATGTCCCGCATCTCATCGCGCGAAGGCAGGGCCAGCCCCAGAAAGGTCTCGACCGCGGCTCGCTCGGCCGGAGTTGGCTGCAAGAGATCGATCCAAATGGCCTGCTCCAGCGCTGGCTCGCCGCCCGACTCCTCGACCCAGCCGTCGGCCGCGCCCCCTTGGTAAAACCGCAACATCCCCCAGAGTAGCGGGAAAGCTCCCGGAGACAAGGCGCAGCCCGGGCCCGAGGGCTAATACCAAGCTGCCGGATAAAGTGGTAGAACGGCCGCGTGAATTTCGGATCAGACCAAGGCACGACGAGGGCGTGGTGCGGGCACCACAAGCGGGGAGCAACGCCGGACTGATGCGAAAGGCACCGGGCCTCTCTCATCTGCGCGTCAGCGCCTTTCCCACACTCCTTCTAAACTACCGTTCTACCAGTTTATCCGGTCGGTTGGTATTATTTGAAAAGGGAGAGCTTGCCCCTTCTGTCTGAATGTGTTACGGCGTGAAGTTCATATCCATGCCAGACCCTTCCTCATCGGGAGGAGGGAATCGCGGAACCGGCAAAGCCCTCGCTCCCATCGAGCGGCGCATCGGCTACAAATTCCGCAATTCCCTCCTCCTTGCGGAGGCACTGACGCATCCCAGCCTTGCTTACGAAACGCGCAAGCCGCATTTCGACAACCAGCGATTGGAATTCTTGGGAGACGCAGTGCTGCAACTGGTGCTGACCGAGCAACTCTTCCGCCTCTTTCCTCACTTCGCCGAGGGAGAACTCACCAAACTGCGCGCCCTCCTGGTCTCCAAAGACGCCCTCGCCTCGAACGCCGAGGACTTGCAACTGGGCTCCTACCTCCTGCTGGGCCGCGGGGAAGAGGCCAATGGCGGTCGCGCCCGGGCCTCCACCTTGGCGGATGCCTTTGAATCGCTCGTGGGCGCCATCTACCTGGACGGCGGGCTCGAGAACGCCCGACACTTCGTGATCGTCTCGTGCAGCCCCATGCTGGAGCGCATCTCAGAAGAACCCATGGACGTGAATCCCAAAGGGGAGCTCCAGGAAATTCTCCAAGGCATCGGCCACATCGGACCCACCTACGAAATCATCGCCGAGGACGGCCCGGATCACGCAAAGACCTTCCAGGCAGAAGTCTACTGGGAAGGAACCCGGCTCGGGATCGGCCAAGGCGGAAGCAAGAAACAAGCGGAAACGGCCGCCGCGGACGACGCCCTCACCAAACAGCTCTGGAAAGCCCGCAAAAACACCCCCTCTCCCTAATACCAAGCTGCAGAATTGGCTGGTAGAATGGCAGAGTGGATTTCGGGCCAGATCAAGGCGCGACGAGGGCGCGGTGCAGGCACCGTAACCGAGGAGCAACGCTGGGCTGGCTCGAAAGACTCCGGCTCTCCCTTCCACGCGCTTCAGCGCCTCTTCCCCACACCTCCTTCCCTCCATTCTACCAGTGAATTCTGGAGGTTGGTATAAACTCCTCTCACCGGAGAAAGAGCTCCCCCGCCTGCCATCTCGCAGCCAGCTTCTTCCAGAAACCGAAGAAGCCGCCCTTGGCCTGCGGGTAGAGATCCACCTGCGCCTCCCGGAAAAGCCAGTGCGGACGCGCTCCCTCGGCCAGCGCGTCCCGGACCACCCCCTGGTCGGGATAGGCCGCCACCGTCCTCGAATCCCAGCTTACCTCCGCCAAGTCGGCCAAGCGCTCCACCCGGCCCGGAAAACGCTCGCAAAGGCGTTCCTGGGCGTCGGTCAAGGCTGCTTCCAGCCACTGGCACTTGCGTTCCGAAAAATCGAATTGGTCCCAGGCACTGCGAGCGGGGGCCAGGAGAACCCTCTCCACTCGCTCCGCCCACTCCCCTGGAATCGTTTCCGGGCTGAGGTCTTCCTCGTGCACCCAAAGAGTGAGCGGGCCCTCCGGCAAGGCAGCCGGGGCGGCCAGCGCCTTGAGGTTGGCAGGAATCCGCGTGACCTCCCCGGGATCGAGAGCTTGGGGCTGCTCCAGCCGCTCGAGACCCGCCCGGTGGGCCGCCAGCAGCTTGGGGTCCAGGTATTTTTCCAGATTGCTGCGGCGGGCGAGGTAGCTTTTGCCCGGGGTTTGCCGCCCGGCCACCCAACGCCAGGAAAGCGTGTTGCTGGCGGAATCCCCATCCAAGAGTTCCCGGAAGAAGAAATCGGCCCCGGCCTCCCAGGGCAGCTTCAGTTCGTGCACCCAAAAGGCCGCATACCACATCCGGGCGTGATTGTGGAGGTAGCCGGTCGCTCGCAGCTCGCGGGCGAAATGGTCCATGATGGCGACCCCCGTCTCGCCCTGCTCGGCCCGCTCCACCAGCTCACTCCGCTCGGTCCGCAGGGCTTGGGCCTGTTGAGTCCATTGGCGCCAGACCTGGGGCCGCATCTCGAGCCACCCCTTCCAGTAGGTCCGCCACCAAAGCTCCTGCACGAATTTCTCGACGGTGGAGAAAGCGTAGCGATCCAGCGCCGCGCGGGAGGCCTCGTCCGTGGTCAGCAGGCCGTGGCGGATGGCCGGCGAAAGGCGCGAGACCGACTCATGCCCGGGGCGGACGAAATTGCGCTCTTTGGCATAGCGGGAACCGGTCTCGAGAAACTGGTCGAGCCGCTCGAGGGCCGCAAGTCGGGTGGCAGGGAACATGGTCTCTGATACGCCGGCCCGAAAAAGCCCGCTGTTTCCAGCGGGCTTTCTTGCGAAAAATCGAGCAGGCCTCCTCGGACCCTCACTGCCCCGGGGAGCTGAGGTGGTGGAGATGGACCTCGCTCTGCGGGAAGGGAATGCTGACGCCGTTGGCATCGAAGGATTTTTTGACCTTCTCGAGCGTGTCGAACCGGAAAGGCCAGAGATCGGAAGCCTTCGTCCAGACCCGGACTGAGAAATTGACCGAGCTATCTCCGAGTTCGGTCACGGCCACGAAAGGGTCCTTGCCCTCCATATCCCGGATGGCCCGCTCATCGGCATCGATGATGTCCCAGATGAGCTGCCGGGCGTGATCGATATTGTCCTTGTAAGCGATGCCGAACGTGAAATCGCAGCGGCGCAGTGTCTCACTCGTCATGTTCTGGATGGTGCCGTTGGACAGGGCTCCGTTGGGCACGAAGATCTTGGTGTTGTCGAAGGTCATGAGGACCGTGTGGAAGATCCCGATCTGGTCCACAATCCCGACTTCGCCTTGGGCTTTGATGACATCGCCCTTTTTGAACGGTCGCAAGAAAAGCATCACCACCCCCCCGGCGAAGTTCCCCAGATTGCCCGAAAGCGCCAAGCCCACCGCCAAGCCCGCGCCCGCCACCAAAGCCGCGATCTGGGCGTTCACAGTGGGCGCCACCACCGAGAGACCGATGATGACCACAAAAATGCGGGCCGCCCCCGCCGCCACACTGTTGATGAAATTGGCCAGCGTGGGGTCGATCTTTTTCTTGGCCATGAGGGCCCCGGCCTTGGGATGGAAGAATTTAACGAGGCGGAAACCGACCCAAATGATGGCGATCCCGAGAGCGATTTTCCAGAGATAGCCCAACAAGAGAAGTCCGGTGGACTTGAAGAAACCGTAGGTGAGGATGGAGGAGAGTGAATCCATAAGCAGAGATGATCTTTTTTGAAATAGACCTGCCTCGTCGCAACGCAAGCAGGCTCAGGTAGTTTCGCAGGAATTCCCGTGCCAAAGGCTGCGGGAAATCGAGCGACAATCCCAAGGTTTACCATTTGCGCTTTCTAGGCTAACTTTTCCGCCCGCAAGACGGGTTTCCAATCATGGGCAAGACACTTTATGAAAAAGTCTGGGCAGCGCACACCGTGCGCACGCTTGCCAATGGACAAACCCAGCTCCTGATCGGGACCCACCTCATCCACGAAGTCACCAGTCCCCAAGCTTTCGGGATGCTCCGGGATCTCGGCCTGAAAGTGCGCTATCCCCACCGGACTTTCGCGACCGTCGATCACATCGTGCCGACCGATCAGCGGGAGCAGCCCTTCGCCGATCCCTTGGCCGATGCCATGATCACCGAGCTGCAGAAAAACGCGGACGAATTCGGCATCACCTACTTCAATCTCGCCTCCGGCAAACAAGGCATCGTCCACATCGTGGGCCCGGAACAGGGCATCACCCAGCCAGGCTCCACCATTGCCTGCGGGGACTCCCACACCGCCACCCACGGCGCCTTCGGGGCGATCGCCTTTGGCATCGGGACCACCCAAGTGCGCGACGTCCTCGCCACCCAAACCCTGGCCATGAGCAAGCTCAAGGTCCGCCGCGTCAATGTCGAAGGCACGCTGCCACCGGGCGTCTACGCCAAAGACGTGGTCCTCTTCCTTATCAAAAAGCTCGGGGCCAAGGGCGGACTCGGCTACGCCTACGAATACGGGGGGAGTGTCTTCGACCACTTCACCATGGAGGAGCGGATGACCGTCTGCAACATGGCCATCGAAGGGGGGGCCCGCTGCGGCTACGTCAATCCCGATCAAAAGACCTACGACTTCCTGAAAGGCCGCAACTACGTCCCCCAAGACGAAGCGGAATGGGCCCGCCGGGTGGCCGACTGGGAAAGCTTCGCCTCCGACCCGGATGCGGAATACGACGACATCGTGACCTTCCGAGCCGAAGACATCGCACCCTCGGTCACCTGGGGCATCAGCCCGGACCATGGGCTCTTCGTGGATGAAACCATTCCCGACCCGGCCGACGCCGCGACCGAGACAGACCGCGCCGCCTGGAGCGATGCCCTCGACTACATGAAGCTGGAGGCCGGCCAACCGATCGCCGGCACCAAGATCGACGTGGCCTTCCTCGGCTCCTGCACCAACGGGCGCTTGAGCGATTTCCGCGAAGTGGCCCAATACCTCCAAGGACGGAAGGTAGCCGAGGGCGTGACGGCCATCGCCGTCCCCGGCTCCCAAATTGTGGCTCACCAATGCCAGCAAGAAGGCCTCGACAAAATCTTCGAAACGGCCGGCTTCGAATGGCGGGGCGCCGGGTGCTCCATGTGCCTGGCCATGAATCCGGACAAGCTCATTCAAGACCAGCTCTGCGCCTCCTCCTCGAATCGAAATTTCAAGGGTCGCCAAGGCAGCCCGATTGGCCGCACCATCCTCATGAGCCCGGTCATGGTGGCGGCGGCCGCCGTGGAAGGAGCCATCGCGGACGCGCGGGAAGTCTTCGAGATCAGCCGCGAAGTGGCTGTCGCCTAAGCCGCCATGAATCGCTCCCCTTTGGCCCTCTCGGCCCCCCTCTCCCTCCTCCTGACCGCCCTCCTGGCCGCCTCCCTCTCGGCGGAAGAAGCGGGGGAACAGCAAGGCATTCAAAAACCCTTTCTCTGGGAAATTGAGGGCCAGTCTCCCTCCTATCTCTTCGGCACCATCCACATCACCGACCCCCGGGTGCTCGCGCTCCACCCCGCGATTGAGGAGGCTTTCGACAGCGCGGACGCGGTCTACACCGAAATCGCCATGGACATGGCCACCCAAACCCAGGCCATGTTGGGAATGATGTTGCCTGGTAACCAACGTCTCAGCCAACTCCTGCCCGAAGAGACCCAAACCCGGCTGAGCGCCGAACTGGGACGCATCAGCCCCGGCCTGGGCTTGGTGGGACCGCTCGACCGCATGCGGCCTTGGGCCCTGGCGGCTTCCCTCCCCATGTTGGAAGCCCAGTTGAAGAATCCCGGCAAACAAGCGCTCGATGCCAAGATTTTCTACCGCGCCCTGGCCCGAGAGAAGGAAGCCCAAGGCCTGGAAACGGTGGCCGAGCAGCTCGCCATCTTTGGAGGCCTCACCATGGACGAGCAAATCGAGATGCTCGAAATGACCCTCGATCAGATCGACGAAGCCCGCGCCAAAGGCACCAACCCCTTGGAAACCCTCACGCAGGTCTACCTCGCGGGCGACCTCGACGCCCTCCAGAAAACCATGGAGGAGTGGAGCGATGGCGAGAGTGAGCTTTCCCAACGCTTCGAAACCGCGCTCCTGGACAAGCGGAATCGGCTGATGGCCGAGCGCATCGACGCCCTCCTGCAAAAGCCCGAAAAGCGCCAATACTTCTTCGCCGTCGGCGCGGCCCATTACTACGGGGAAACCGGCCTGCTCCGACTCCTCCAAGAAAAAGGCTACCAGCTCCGCCGCCTGCCTTAAGACTTCTTCCCTCCGGCACTCATGGCCCTCGAACGCATCACCCAAGTCTCCGGCACCGGGGTCTTCATCCCCGGATCGGACATCGACACCGACCGCATCATCCCAGCGCGCTTCATGAAGTGTGTCACCTTCGATGGGCTGGGCGAATACCTCTTCTATGATGTCCGCAAAACCGGAGACGGCACGGACAAGGCCCATCCGCTCAACGAGCCTCGGCACGCCGAAGCCTCCATCCTCCTGGCCGGCATCAATTTTGGCTGCGGCTCCTCTCGGGAACACGCCCCGCAGGCGCTCTACCGCTACGGCTTCCGCGCGCTCATCGCCGAGAGCTTCGCCGAAATCTTCTTTGGAAACTGCACCACCCTGGGGATTCCTTGCGTCATCGCGAGCGCCGAGCAAATCGCCCAAATTCGGGCTGAAATCGAGATCGATCCCGAAACGCCCATCACGATCGACGTCACCCACAAACGCGTCCACTTTGGCGATCAATCGATCTCCGTGGAAATGCCGGAAACGGCCCGCGGCGCGCTCATCCATGGGAAGTGGGACGCCATCGGAGAACTCCTGGAAGGCTCGGACGACATCGACCGCACGGTCAGCTCCCTCGCCTACGTCCAGGTCTAGCGACCACCCAAGGGCCTCTTTTCGAGCGCTGGGAAGCGGGTTTCAACTCGGGTCGAGAAAGAACCGGTAGCGGGTGTCTCCCAGCGTGGCCTCGACCTCCGAGTAATTTGAAATGGAGCGCCGCAAGAGGGTGCTGCTGCGTTTGCTCTCCTCTGGGGAGAGCGCCGCCTCGCGGGACACTTCGAGGAAATCGAGCAGCTTCCGCACCGTGCTGGGACAGATCCCTTGATCGTGGTCGGGACGGTAAAAGGCCTCATAGGAAAGGGAAAAGCTCTGCGGGTATTGGTTCAGGAAGCGCCGCATCTCCTGCTGCTCGAAATCGATCCGCCGCAAGTCATCCAGCAGGGTGGCACAAGGCACCTCCACGGGCGCGTGGCGAGTCATCGGAACCTTGCGATTGAGAAGCTCGCGGCGGATGCGCGAAGCTTGCAGGGCCAGCAAATTTTCTCGGATGAGGTGGATGAACCGCCCGCCCAAACTGGCCGCGAACTGCAAAAGCTCTGGGTGGCTGCCCGGCGCCGGTTGCGGCCCATCCGCCAAATACAAATCCTGCGCCAAGACCGGCAGAATGACGCAGCCCCGGGCGGTGGTTCGCTGCACCACCTCCTCGGCAAAGTAGGCCTTCGTCAAAAGGGGCAGGGCCCCCGGCAGCTTGAGGCCCTCCTCCAGAAAGCGCCGATTGCAATAGTCCCAAAACGCCTCTTCGGGTCGATCCTCCCGCTCGGGGTGGAAAAGAAAGGGCAGCGCCTCCACCTCCGGGTGCCCCGCCAGCGTCTGGGACAGAAACCCCCCACCGGAACCAGTACTAGCGAGCAGGAGAGTGAAAGGCATGACAAAAGAGCGCTGTAGGCGAACGACCGGAGCGATCTGGCCCTCTTCTTTATTGCATCAAACTCGCTCACGGAGCACAAGCCCTAAATTCGGAGCCGCCCGGGAACCCACTCTTGCCACTCCCCGCGTCACCCGGTAGGAAGCTTTCCCATGTCTCGTCCTCTTCGAATCCTGCTTTCCCTGCTCCTGCTGGGGGGGCTGGCCGCCGTCCTCTACCAAGTCTGGCAGAGCCGACAGAGCTATGTCAGCAACGCCTCCGGCAGCTTCTCGATCGAGGACCTCACCCTCCAGCGGGACTTTGGAAACTTCATCCTGAACCTGGAAGTCGCCGCCACCAACCCCTCCTCGCAGGCCACCACCCTCGGCCCCCCGCAGCTCCGCCTGCTCGGCCCCAGCGGCCAAACCTTTCCCCTCTACCAGCTGACCCACCTTCCTAGCTACCAGCCTCCGCCCCGCTTGGCCGCAGGCGAACGCGCTCGCACCTCCCTCGCCTACTGGTTGAGCACCGAAGAATTGGGCCTGGAACTCCATCTCGCCTTTTTGGAAGAGCGCCTCCTGGTCAAGAAGGCCGGCCTGCCGCCGCTCTCCAGCCTGCCGGCCGAGCAGAAAGAGCTGCGCCACCGTTTCCCCCACCCGGACTGGACAAGCCCATGAGCGCGGACTTTCTCCTGATCGACCACAGCAACACCCGCACCAAGCTGGCCTTGGGCGACTGCCAACAACTGCACCGCCGCCCCCGCGCCCGCCTGCCGACCCGGGAAGTGAGCCCCGCCGCCCTCGAGCGCGCGGTCGAGGGCTGGGACTTCGCGGCCGTCGCCATCGCCTCCGTCGTCCCCGCCCAGCGCTCCGCTTTCTGGGAGGCCTTTGGCGCCTACCCACTTCATTTTGTGAGCCACCAGAGCGAGCTGCAAATCGCCATCGACTACCCGGAGCCCGCTCGGATTGGGGCCGATCGCCTGGCCAACGCGGAGGCCGCTCACCAAGAGGAGGGCGCCCCCTGCATCGCCATCGACTTCGGGACCGCGGTCACCTTTGACATCTTGGACGCGCGCCCCGCCTACGTGGGCGGCGTCATCGCCCCGGGCCTTGACCTCATGACGGACTACCTCCATGAACGCACCGCCCTCCTCCCGCAGGTGGAACTCCAAAGCCCCTCCCGCGCCATCGGCAAAAGCACCGAAGAAGCCATCTGCTCGGGAGCCGTCTTCGGCTACCGGGGCCTCATTCGGGAAATCGTGCGGGAAATTCAGAACGAACTCGGCCTCCGCCAACCCTGCCCCCTTCTGGCCACCGGAGGCTACGCCCGCTTGCTGGAGCCCCAACTTCCCGAAATGGATCGTATTCTGCCGGACCTGACCCTTGAAGGCATCCGCCGGATCGCCACGCTCAACCTGACATGACTGACTCTCTCCCCCTCTCTCTTGGCATCGACCTCGGCGGTACCTCCGTGAAATTCGCCCTCTGCCGCGGCCCGCAGGTCGAGCGCGAATTGGATCGACTTCCGACCGCCGACTTCGCCGGGCCGGAAGCGCTCCTCGATGGCATCGTCGAACAAATCAGTGACATCTGCCCCGAGACCGAGCCCGTGGACACCCTGGGCGTGGGCGTGCCGGGATTCGTCGATCACGAGCAAGGCATCGTCCACACCCTCACCAATGTCCCCGGCTGGCAATCCGTCCCGCTGCGAGAGATTCTCGAAAAGCGGACGGGGCGCCAAGTCGCCATCGCCAACGACGCCAACCTCATGGCCTATGGCGAATGGAAACACGGCGCGGGTCAAGGGGTGGCCGACCTCATGGGCGTGACCCTAGGCACGGGCGTGGGCGCGGGGCTCATCCTGGGCGGAAAACTCTTCGCGGGAGCGAACGGAGGCGCGGGCGAGCTCGGCCAGACCTCGGTCGACTTCCACGGCAAAGCCGGCACCTACGGCAATACGGGCGCGGTCGAAGAATACATCGGCAATCGCGAATTCACCGCTTACGCCCAACAGCTCTACCGGGCCGCCGGCCAGCAACGGACCCTGGAGGAATGCGAACCCAAGCACCTGGCCGCCGCCGCCCGCGCCGGGGAGGCGCTCGCCCTGCACGCCTGGGACTACTACGCGGAGCACTTGGCCTGCTGCCTGGCCCACGCTTGCTGGCTCCTGAACCTGCCAAAGATCGTGATCGGTGGTGGGGTGGCCGCCGCCGGGAAGGTCCTCTTCACCCCCTTGCGCAAACGGCTGAAAGCGCAGCTGGCCGAGCCCTTCCGGGAAAACCTGGAAATCGTCCCGGCCGCCTTGGGAAATCAGGCGGGCGTCATCGGCGCGGCCGCGCTCGCCCTGGACCAAGCCACCGGATAAAGGGTTCGCTTCCCAGAGTGGCCTCTGCCAACACCAGGGGCACTCTTGCCTCAAAAAAAGCGCCCGCCGGAGAGAAGTCGCCAGCGGGCGCTGTCAGGAAGGGGCAAAGGAGCCGTCGCTCACTCGCAGCAGCTTCCGCCGCAGTCGATGCAGACGCAGCCCTTGGAGCAGTCACACGAACAGCAGTCCACCGCCCCGACCGGGGTGGCGGCGCCGAGAGCGACGCTCGAAAGAAGAATCAATAATTTTTTCATAATCCGTCATCAGGATTGAAGTGAAACAATCAGGTATCGGAAGCACGGGGCTTCCCCATCACGAAGCGTGCGCTCAGGCTCGTGGTGGTGGCGACGGCGTGGGCCGGACAGAGGTCTGGCCGGAAAAAACAGACTCCGGTAAGGAGTCGACCGAGAAGACCATCTCGGTGGTCAAGTTGGTCCAGGGCTCTCTCGCCATCGCATCGCAACAGCCACAGCACATGCCCCCCTCTTCCCCACTCATCGGACAGCGGGGTGCCTCCTCTTGGGACTGCTCACAGCAAGAGGTCGGTTTTTCCACCTCTTCCAAAGAGCGCAGCAGCTCGGCCGCACTGCCAAAGGGCATCGCGAGCGAGAAGGTGAGGAAAGCTGCCAGGACGAACTTCAAGAAGGAAAGGTTAGACCACGCGAGGCGAGGCGCAAGGGGCGATCTTTCTCCCTGTTTTCCCGCCTCTTCCCCACACCTCCTTCCCTCCATTCTACCAGTGTATTCTGGAGGTTGGTATAATTTGTGAGGTGTATAGGAGTCATCGATGAATAGGGCAGAGAACCAATGGGATATCGCGAAGACCATCCTAGCAGAAGCCCCCCGAAAACTACAGTAGCAAGCGTTCCCCGGTGGCCCGCGACGTCCCCGGCGCGGTGGGTGCGATGAGCTAATTCGTAAACCAGTCACCTACCCAAGGCCTTTCCGGCTGCCTATCACTTGGGATCAGCTGCACCCAGAACAAAAGTCTCCCCCCACCGCGCCGGGGACGTCGCGGGCCACCAATCCACCAATACGAGGCAGTTTCAAAAAGCGGTCTCCATGAATAGAAATCGTCCTATTTATGAGACCGCTTCTAGTGTCCTGTTAGGGAAAAAAGTATTATTTATAATTTGTACTTT
>JBCCJK010000052.1 GCA_039027815.1 Verrucomicrobiota bacterium | reverse complement strand
GGTAGAATGGCCGAGTGAATTTCGGGCCAGACCAAGGCGCGACGAGGGCGCGGTGCAGGCACCGTAACCGAGGAGCAACGCAGCGCTGGCTCGAAAGACACCGGCTCTTCCTTCCCCGCGCTTCAGCGCCTCTTCCCCACAACACCTTCCCTCCATTCTTCCAGCGAATTCTGGAGGTTGGTATTAGGAGGGTCTTCTCGGGAGCCAGCGGAAAATCATCGGCTTTCCCCGCTGCAAAAATCGTAAAGCTGGCTACCGTCCTCGCTCGATGCATTCCTTCCGCTACCAAAACGATCGCCTCCACTGCGAAGATGTGGATTTGGCTGCGCTCGCCCAAGAACACGGCACCCCCCTCTATGTTTACAGCGGGGAAACCATTCAGAACAACTTTCGGCGACTGGACCAAGCCCTCGCCCCCCTCCGCCACCACGTCTGCTACGCCCTGAAAGCGAACTCGAATCTGGCCATTCTTGAACTCCTGGCCAAGGAGGGCGCTGGCTTCGACATCGTCTCAGGGGGGGAACTCTATCGAGTCCTGGCGGCCGGGGGAAAGGCCGAGCACTGCACCTTTGCCGGGGTCGGGAAGACGGCCCAAGAGATCGAGTATGCACTCGACCAAGGAATCTTTTCCTTCAACGTGGAGTCCGAAGCCGAAGTGGAGGCCATTCAGAAAATCGCCGCCGCCAAGGGAGTCATCGCCCCCGTCGCCTTCCGAGTGAATCCCAACGTGGATGCGCAGACTCACCAATACATCTCCACTGGCAAAAGTGAGAATAAGTTTGGGATCGACTTCGAGTTCATAGAAGCGGTTTGCGAGCGGGCGCAAGCCCACAGCCACATTCGGCTTCGTGGCTTGCAAATGCACATCGGTTCCCAGCTCACCCAAGTCTCCCCCTTCGTGGAAGCCGTAGAACGGGTCGGCCCTCTGGTGGCTCGTTTGAAAGAGAAATACGACATCGAATTCTTCTCCATCGGCGGCGGGATCGGAATCGTGTATGACCCGGCTCTCGCGAGTGGCTCCCCGGATTGGTGGGCCGGGCAATCGGACGAAGAGCGACCCCTGACGGCTGAAGAATACGCCACGCAGTTGGTCCCTTTGCTGGAACCGCTCGGTGTCAAAATCCTCTTGGAGCCTGGTCGCTACCTCGTGGGCAATGCCGGCGTCCTGCTCACCCGCATCCTCTACACCAAGCGCGGCACCGCCAAGACCTTCCAAATCGTGGATGCCGGGATGAATGACCTCATTCGACCCGCCCTCTATCAGGGCCATCATGAAATCGTGCCCTTGAAAGCCCCTCGTGGAGAGACGGAGTGCGTGGACATCGTGGGGCCGGTCTGTGAAAGCGGCGACTTTTTTGGCCAAAATCTGGACGCGCCCAAGATGGAGGCTGGGGAGGGCATCGCGCTCCTCAGCTCCGGAGCCTACGGCTTTGTCATGGCCTCGAACTACAACACCCGCCCCATGCCCGCCGAAATCCTGGTGCGGGGAAGCGAAGCCCGGGTGGTGCGAAAGCGCCAAACTCTGGAAGAACTCCTTTCGGGGGAACAGCTCTGGCAGGAAGCGGGAGCCAGCGCAAAATCCAAACGAAACTCTCCCAGCCCATCGCTCCACCGCGGATGACCATGAAGGCCTTCTTCTGTGCCCTGACCCTCTTGGCCGCGCTCTCCCAGGGAGGACAGGCCGAAAACCCCGCGCCGCCCAATACGGAGTATCTTCTGGTGAGCGGAGGCCCGGCCTTGCGGGAATGGGAGGATCTTCGTCGAGAGCAATGGCAGCACGATCGCTGGTGGGCCAATTTCATACGCGCGGCCACCCTCCGCATGGAGCAGTTGAGAGAGTCTCCCGTGACCCAGACCCAAAAAGTCACCTGGATGATCTATCGGCCGGGTTATGTCTCCAGACAGCAGGAAGAAGGCAAGCCCTTCCTGACTTGGATCAATGACTTGGCCAAGAAGCACAGCGTGCGGGTGGTCTGGTTCGACAACACCCCGGAATTCCTCAATTACCTCAATCGCGGGCAAGACCGGAGCCGCCTCAAAATCGGGGCCTTTGAGTATTTCGGCCACTCCAACAAGCACGCCTTTCTTTTCGACTACTCCAACGTGGTTGCGGGCGCCGCCGCCAGTTGGCTCCACGAACGGGACCTGGCCCAAGTCAGCCGGTCCGCCTTCCATCGCGATGCCTTCTGCAAGAGCTGGGGCTGCCATACCGCCGAGAGCATGAGCAGTGTCTGGAGAAAGAAAACCGGTCGCAGATTGATCGGAGCCTTTGGCAAGACCGACTACACCTCGCTCAGCTTTGGTCGGATGCCGATTGTCTCGCCGGGAGGCCGTTGGTCGAATTGAACGAAAGCCTTCTCAGAAACTAGGGAAAGTGTGGAGGGCGTGGTGAGGCTTCTCTCATCGAGGAGCGGTCCGTCTTGGCTACCAAACCGACCTTCAAAAGCACCCGTTCGACCTTCCGCCCGCTTGAAACTTGAACCGCAAGCTCCCCTCCCTGCAACCGTTCTCCCACCTGAGCCGGTTATCCGGAATCACAACAACTCCGAAACCGACACCTCTTCATCGTCAAAGAAGGCGAGGTAAAAGTGATCGGGGCAGTTCCAAACCAGCGTTTCCGGTCCTTCCGCCTCCCCGGCCTCCAGCACCGGACCCTGCCCCTCCGGCCCGCGGGCCATTCCTTCGCGGTCGATCGCAAAAAAGTGCACCACCCGCCCTTCCTGGTCACGAAAGCAGAGCAAGGTGGCCTTGCCCTCGCCCCACTTGATGATTTTGCAGCCCAGTGTCTCCAGGGAGGCGACTGGGCCCAGAGCATTCGGAAGGGGGGCCTGTTCCTGACTGAGCCAGCCGGAAATCCGATTCAGATCATTCGTCTTCAGATCCAGCTCGATCCCATCGGTCGAAGCAAATTGGATCATGTCTTGACGAAACTCCACGAAGCTGTCTCCCGCGCCTCCGTCACCACGCGCTTGCAGCCACCAGATCCCGACCGCCAAAAGAGTGGCACAGGCGGCCAGGGCAAAGGTCTGGAGGGTGCGTCGCGAGAGCGTGATGACCCCGTCCCGCACCGTCCGATCCTCCACGTGATCCAAAATCTGTTGGGCCAAAGCAGGCGGCGCCAGGCAATCCCTCTGCCAAGCTGCCCGCACTTCCTGATCAAAACGCTCTTCCTGCTCGATCCGCGCCCGGAGAGCGGCATCGCTCCCAGCCCGTTCTCGTAGTTTGTCGATCTCCCGCACCCCCTCGTCCTTGCCCCGGCAGCAGCTGATGGCGACTTCGTCTTTCACGCTTCCCCCCTTTCTCCCGAGTCGGCCCGGTCCAAGCGCAAGGACTTCTTTAGCATGGCCTTGGCCCGGTGAATCCTCGACATGACCGTCCCGATGGGAATGGACAACACATCGCTGATCTCTTGATAGCTCAAACTATCGAGAAAGAACAAGCTAAGAGGAGCGCGGTATTTCTCGTCGATCTTCTCCAAGGCCTCCAAGACCACCCCTCCCTCTAGACTCAGCTCCTGCTGGGGCGGGGTCGAGGGCAAGGCCGCCCCGGCGTCCTCCAATTCCACCTTGGGGAACTTGGTCTGCTTGCGGTAAATCGCGAGGTAGAGACGGTAGAGGGTGGTGAAAAGCCAGGACTTGACCTTGGACATGTCGCGAATCTGTTTCCGCTTGTTGGCAAACTTGAGATAAGTCTCCTGCACGAGGTCGGAAGCGTCCGCGGGATTCTTGGCCAGACTGAAAGCGAAGCGATACAAATCCTCGTAGTAGTCGCCCACGGTCGTCTCGAATGATTCGTCCACTGTAGTCGCCACGTTCTTCCTGAAAGCAGCCCGGCGCTCGCCATACGTGGTCAAGCCCATCCTGCTCCCCAAGCTCATACCCTGCTGTGGAATGGTGGCAATCATAAACTTTTTTCTCCGACCGGGTTGGCAACCAACCCGGAAACTTGCCCAAGAGAGTCCGCGCTGGTGATCCTTATTCCGGAGAATTGCTTAGCCGCTTAGCCGTTTCGCAGACGATCTATGAGAGCCTCCGCCACTTGCCCGGTATCCACTCGCTCCATGCATCGGAAGTCGATCGGGCATTTCCTCAGGAAACAAGGGGAGCACTCGACATGTTCCCGAATGACGGTGTGAAATTTGCCGAGGGGCCGCGTCCAAGCCGGTTCCGTGGAGCCAAAGACCGCTAAAGTGGGCGTGCCCTGCAAGGCGGCCAAATGCATGCTGCCCGTGTCATTGGTCAGAAGAAGCCGGGCTTTGGACAAGAGAACCATCAACTCAGAAAGCGTGGTTTGGCCCATCAAGTTGATGACATTGGCCCCCGTCACCAACTTGCTCAGTTCCTCCCCCAAGTGCCGTTCTCCCGCCGTCCCGATGATCTCCCAAAGCGCGCTTGGAAAGACCTCACTTACTGTGGTGATGGTCTCGGCGAACTTCTCGAGAGGCCAGCGTTTGGCCGGCCCGTATTCCGCTCCCGGACAGACTGCCAGCCGGAGAGGTCGCCGGGCCGCTTCTTCGGGAGGGTGGACCGGGGCAAAGACTTCCCGGTGGTTGACGTCGGCCCCCAAGACGTGGGCGATCTGGAGATAGTGCTCCACATGATGCTTCGGAGGGCCCTGGCGCTCGGGCATCGGGATGAGCTGATTGAGAAACCACTTTCGCCATTTTCCCTCGACCCCACACAAACGCGGGATGCGCCCATGCCACATCTCCATGGCAGTCCGCGGCGAGTTTGGGAAAAGGATGCCCACATCAAAAAAGGAGTGCTCCCGGATCAAGCGACCAACTTCGCGAGCGGGTGGCTTCTTGCCCGGGATACGGAGGACGCCGTCCACCTCGGAGACCGACTCCCACACGTCCGCCAGCTTTTCCGGACAGAGGAGCGTCACGTGGGCATCGGGCCGACCGGCCTTGATCGCTCGCACCGCAGGCACCGCCATGCAGGCGTCTCCCAGCCAGTTGGGCGAGCGGACGAGCATGCGAAAAGGCTTCAAAGCCGCTTCCTTCATTCCTTCCGGCAAATGCACCCCACGCTTGACTCGGCGCAGAAGAAAGGCGGGCTTGGGGGTCTTCCAGCGATTGTGCACCCAGAACCAATCGGCGGGGGATTCCCGCACCAGCTTCTCAATTGCCAGATTGATCTGCGCCGTTTGCTCGGCCACCCCTTGGGAGCTACGGGCCACCGGCAGAAAGCGGGCGGTCCACCTCCCGAGACCGGTCGTGGCCACGCCCACCAGGAAAATCGGGGCATCGGCCCGCTGTGAAATGATGGCTGGAAGATTGGTGGTCGAAGCCAGCCTTCCAAACAAAGGCGTCCAAAGGCCGGCGTCGCCCGCGTGCTGGTCTGCCAGGATCGTGAGGTTCCCTTTTCCCCGCACGTAGGTGACCGCACCGTGAAAGCCACTCTTCCTCTCGATCAGAGTCACGCCACCCGAACTCCGTAGCTTCTGCAGCCAACGGTCGACGTGAGGATTGGCCAGCTTCTGGTACATGGCCGCTCGCTTGACCGCAGGCGTCAGCTGGCTGCTGTGCTCCCACAAAAGAATCTTGGTGAGCAGCTCCCAGTTGCCAAAATGACTGGTGATGCAAACCGAGCCATTTCGCAGGCAATCCACCACCTCCCCTTCCAATCCTTCGACTTGGAAGTAGCGCGCCGCCCGCTTGGGCGAACTCACCAGCACCTTGAATGCTCCACAGAAGTTGGCCCCGAGAGTGGCAAAGTGTTCTCGCAGGAGACTTCTCCTCTCCGCCTCGGTCTTCTCCGGGAAAGCGATCCGTAGATTCCTCTCAGCTAATTTGCGGTAACCCGGCAGCAGCCAAGCCATCCCACGCCCGGCCCAGCGACCCAGAAGACAAAGCGGTCGCATCGGAAAACACCAGGCCAAGGCCCCCGCCAGCCGCGCCAGAAGCCAGACCAGACGATTCCCAAGGTCCTTCAAAAGAAGCACCGGAAAAGGGGGCTGGGAACGTGCCATGGGAGCGCCAGAGTCAGCCGCCTTCTTGCGGAACCGGCGGATCTACCGCGATGCCATCAGAGCGCTCTTCACTCGGTCGTCGGCGGAGTCTCAGTCTCCACGGGCGCCGACTCGGGAGTTGGCGGAACCGGTTCGGGAGGACTGGGCAAGTCCAAGAGGCCGCCGCGATCTTCCAGTCCTGGAAAGTCCTCCTCAGACGACTCCTCTACCACAGGCGCGGGGGCGTTCCGAAGAACGTCATCGATTTCCGAGGTGTCTTCCCGGTGGGTCAGGATGGTGGCCATGACGGCGGAATTGAGAAAGAAAAAGACGGCGAAGTAGACCGTGCCTTTCTGGAGAACGTTCGTGGTTTGCGCTCCAAACATTTGGTTGGCAGCGGCATCACCAAAAGCCGCGCCCAAGCCTTCTTGCCGAGGGCGCTGCATCATGATGATGCCGACCATCAGGAGCGACACCAAGATTTGCAGAAACATGAGGATTCCGAGAAGAACGTCCATGGGACCGGTAGACTAGAGAGCCGTGGGTTTTTGTAAACCCCAAATGGGGCCCCCTCGGAAGGCCCCTCCCCCGCCGCTCAGCCCCCTTTCGGTGCGACCCAAGCGGGATTGTAGCGCTTCATCCGGCTCGAATCCTGACTCCACTCCGACACGAACACCCCGTTATGGAGAATGCGCAGAGAGACCCCGATCAGTTCATCGGCTCGTTTGTCGTCCGAGCCATCGGTGTAGTAAAAGCCCCCGTTGAGGTCACTATCCAGCACGGTAATGGCGTTGGTCGTCAGCTCCACCTCCCGATTCATTTCCAACTCTTTTAGCTCGAACTTGCCAAGCAAAGCCAAGAGCTTGCCGCTGGAAAGGAGCGAGTTGTTGGCTTTCCTGCTCAGCCCCCGGTCATCCACCCTGCCGTTGGTCTTGTAGATTTGATATTGGACCTCGATGTTTTCGAGATTGACCCCCGAAGCATTGCGAATCTCGATGAGGTAAATCCAGTCCTCGCTCGTGACCTCGACGCTCCCGCGATCAGCGCGTCGGCGATCCTGCATCTTCGGCAAGACTTCAATGTCGAAATTGTAATCGACCGGGGCCTGATTCTCGCTAGCCCATCTCCGAATGTGTTCCTGATCTTTCGCAGAGAAAAACTGGATGCCGCCATCGCGAATCTTGCCGTCCAGAGTCACAAAGCGCACCACTTGGCCATCGAAAGCCATCAACTTGGCCTCAATCGTGTCGCCCGACGCCCCCGTGAAGACCCGGAACCCGTCCTGCGCCCAGGAAAAAGAACCGGTCCCCAGCGCGAAGAAAGCGAGAAGACCGACCAGCTTCACCACCTGCCGCCATCTGAAAGGGAATGCCCTCATAGGATTTATCCAAAAAGAAAACGGAATTTTTCTAGCAAAGTCAAAACAAATTGCTCTTTCGAATAAGCCAACGCTAGAATTGGGTCACCCGCCGCCGATCCGTCTGCTGAATCAGGCCCGCTCCCGCCAAACTTTGGCCCCGAGCATCTCCAGCTTCTCATCGATGTGCTCGTAGCCCCGATCAATGTGATAAAGCCGGTTGATCTCCGTTTTTCCCTTGGCCCGGAGAGCCGCCAGCACCAAGGCAGCGGAGGCGCGTAGGTCACTGGCCATGACGGGGGCCGCGTCCAGTTGATCCACTCCGCGAATGAGAGCGGTGGCCCCTTCCAGTTCGATGTTTGCCCCCATCCGCTTCAGCTCGGAGACGTGCATGAAGCGCTGGGGGAAGATGGTTTCCGTCACGGCGCTCAAGCCTCGGGCCGTCGCGAAAAGAGCGCACATTTGCGCCTGCATATCGGTCGGGAAACCCGGGTAGGAGGCCGTCTCGATGTCGCAGCCGAGCGGCTCGTCGCCAGGCTCGATCGTCATGCTGCCGTTGAGCGAAGAGATCTTGAAGCCACAACTGGCGAGCGTTTCCACCACAGCGGAGAGATGGTCCGAGCGGGTTCGCTTGAGCGTGACCTTCCCGCCACCGATCGCACCCGCCACCAAAAAGGTGCCCGCCTCGATCCGATCGGGAATGACGGTATGGCGCACGCCCTGGAGGCCCTTCACGCCCTCGACGGTGATCCGCCGGGTGCCCGCCCCCTCGATGCGCGCTCCCATTTTGATGAGAAATTCTGCCAGATCCACCACCTCGGGCTCGGTGGCGGCGCTTTCAATGACCGTCGTGCCTTCCGCCAAGACCGCAGCCATCATGACATTGTCGGTTCCCAAGACAGTCGGGCCATGCTTGCCCCGCAAATCCACCTCGGCCCCGCGAAGGCCCTCCTTGGCTTCCAAAAAAATGTCTCCCCCTTCCACCTGGACCGTGGCTCCGAGCGCTTCCAGTCCTCGCAGGTGGAGATCGATCGGTCGATCGCCAATGACACAGCCCCCTGGGAGCGACACGCTTACCTCCCCCATCCGCGCCAAAAGCGGGCCCATGACGCAGATGGAGGCCCGCATTTTCCGGACGATTTCATAAGGAGCGCTGGTCGAAAGATCGGCCGGCTCAATCCGGACCGTGCCACTGGAGCGCTCGACCTTGGCTCCGAGGTGGCTCAAAATCTGGACCATGTAATTGGTATCGCTGACATCGGGCACCCGCTGGACCACGCTCGCCTCGGGGCAGAGAAGGGTCGCCGCCAAGATGGGGAGCGACGAGTTTTTCGAGCCACTGATATTGATGGCCCCTTCCAATTGCGAGCCGCCTTCGACGATGAGCTTATCCATGTTCCGGGGACGATTTCCGGGCGAAGACCATTCGGTCGATCCCTGCGAGGTCGTCCTTCACCTCGACGTGTCTCAGTCCATTTTCCCGCAGCAGCGCGGCCACGGCCTCGCCCTGACGGGCGCCCACTTCCAACGCCACAAATCCATTCTTGGCAAGATAGGAAGTGCAGTCTCTCGCAAACCGCCGATAAAGAGCCAAGCCATCGGCGCCCCCATCCAGGGCTGCCACCGGATCCCGCTGCACCTCGGGCTGCAAGCTCTCCAAGTCCCCACTCTCGATATAGGGAAGATTGGCCACCACCAAATCAAAGGTCCCTTCGACCGCGGAAAAAAGATCCGACTCGCGCAAATCGACCCGGAGACCGAGCGCTTGCGCATTCTCCCGAGCCAGGGCCAGCGCCTCTCGCGACAGATCCACCAAGACCACCTCGGACTCGGGGAGCCGCTCAGCCAGGGTGAGACCAATGACCCCCGAACCCGTCCCCACGTCCAGGAGGCGAGCCCTCTCCGGCAGCTCCAGTCGGAGACACTCCTCCGCCAGCAGCTCAGTCTCCGGTCGCGGAATCAGCCCGCGCTCATCGCAGCGAAAGTCGAGCCCGCAGAAAGGGACCGAGCCGAGGATGTGTTGCAGGGGCTCGCGTTCGCCCCGTCGCTTCAACAACTCTCGCAGAGGAGCCAACTCTTTTTCCTCCAGGGGGCGATCAAACTCCAGATAGAGATCGAGCCGTGAACAAGACAGGACCTCCGCCACGAGAAACTCCATATTCCGCCGAGCCTCGGGCACGCCTCGCTTTTCTAGGTAGGCCGTCCCCGCTTGCACGGTCTCGAGGACGCTCTTCATGCGACGAAGGTCGCGGCCGCCTCCTCCATGCGGGCCTGCATGTCCTCGGCTTGGAGAGCTTGGATCAGATCATCGATCTCTCCCCCCACAAAGGCCTCAATATGGTGCACCGTCTTCCCAATCCGATGGTCGGTCACCCTGCCTTGCGGAAAATTGTAGGTCCGCACCTTCTCCGAACGATCCCCCGAACCAATGAGCGCCTTGCGATGGGCGGAATACTTCTCGGCCTCCTCCCGCTGCTTCGCTTCGAAGAGCTTGGCCCGCAGAATTTTGAGCGCCCGCTCCCGATTCTGGATCTGACTTCGCTCCTGCTCGCAACGCACCATGATGCCCGAGGGCTCGTGGAAGACCTGGACCGCTGACTCGGTTCGGTTGACGTGCTGCCCGCCGGCGCCGCCCGCGCGACAGACCTCAATCCGGAGATCGTCCGGCTTGATCTCGACGTCCACCTCCTCAGCCTCGGGCAGGACCGCCACCGAAGCCGTGGAAGTGTGAATCCGCCCTTGAGTCTCCGTGGCGGGAACGCGCTGCACGCGGTGGACCCCACTCTCATACTTGAGGAAACGAAAGACATCCTCTCCCGCGACCCGAAAGACCACCTCCTTGAACCCCCCTACTTCCGAAGGGCTCTTCTCCAGAAGCTCCACTTTCCAACCCCGGTTTTCCCCGTAGCGCGCATACATCCGGTGCAGCTCTCCAGCGAAGAGAGAGGCCTCATCTCCCCCCGCCCCTGCTCGAATCTCGACAATGGCATCGCGATCCTCGGCCGGGTCCCGAGGCAAGAGCGCATACTGCACCTCCATCTCCAACTGCGCGAAACGCTTCTCTAAAAAAGGAATTTCTTCCTCCGCCATGGCCGCGAGTTCCTCTTCCTCGCCCCGAGCCAGCTCCCGATTCTCCTCCAACTGACGCCGGACGTCCTCGAAATCGGCCCACTGCTCCAAGAGCCTTTTCCCCCTGGCATGCTCTCGCATCACCTCGCTCGCCACTTGGGGATCATCGTAGAAGCCCGGCGCAGCCAGGCGTTCTTCGAGAGACGCGAAGTGTTCCCGGCGTTTTTCGACCAGCGGTGCGAAGTCCATGAGAGAGCGCAAGACCCCAACAAGAAAAAACGGCCCTCCGCAACCAAAGGTCGCAGAAGGCCGCTTTGAAAAAGCAAAAATCGCCCCCCTAAGAAGAAAGCTTCGGCCGAGAACGCCGCGCCTTGGAAGCGCCGTAGCGCTGCTGGTATTTTTCGACCCGCCCCGCGGTGTCGACCAGCTTTTGTTCGCCCGTGAAGAAAGGATGGCAATCCGCACAAATCGAGATGCGGATGTTCTCCACGGTCGAGCGGGTGTGAAAGACCTTCCCACAGGTGCAGCTGAGGGTCGTCTGATGGTATTCGGGATGAATATCGGTTTTCATCGAGTGGAGTAAGAAAAAGAAGAAAATCGGGACGTCTGGGGAGTTGGGAGTTTATCGTTTTTCAGAAAAGACGCAAGCCGGAATTCCGGTGCCTCAAACTCTTGCATCCCGCTGGCCGCTTTGCTTAGGCTCCGGGGTCCCACCCCACCCTTCGGCACCCTTGTATCTCTCGATTGTCACCGACACCTACCCGCCCGACGTGAACGGCGTCGCCATGACGCTGCGTCGCCTGCGCAAAGCCATGCAAAACCTTGGCCACAGCGTCCGCGTGGTCCGTCCCAAGATTCTGGGAGAAGCGCAGTCAGAGGACCATCCCGAGGCCGATGAGACCCCTGAAATCGAAGTGCCCTCGGTCCCCCTTTTTGGCTACAAGGGCTTGAGGGTGGGGCTGCCCTGGGGGGTGCAGCTGCGCTCCATGTGGTCGAAAGAGCGGCCGGACATCATCTACATCGCCACCGAAAGCCCCCTCGGGCTAAGCGCCATGTGGGCAGCCAACCTCCTCAAGATCCCTATCGCCTCTGGCTTCCACACCAATTTCCACACCTACATGGCGGAATATGATCTCCCCATTCTCCAAGGAGTCGCGGACTCCTACCTTCGCTTCATCCACAATCAGACGGCGGCCACCTTCGCCCCCTCTCCCGACGTGGCCGCCAAGCTCCAGCAGGCCGGCTATGACAACGTGAAAGTGCTGGGGCGAGGAGTCGACACCGAGCGTTTTAGCCCGGCCCACCGCGACCCCGACCTGCGGAAGCTCTGGGGGGCCGAAGAGGACTCGCCGGTGGCCATCTACGTCGGCCGCATCGCCGCCGAAAAAAATCTCCCCCTGCTCGTGAAAAGCTTTCTCGCCCTGCGAAAAAGCAATCCCAAGACCCGCTGCGTCCTGGTGGGCGATGGCCCGAAACTGGGCGAGCTGGAAAAAAACTACCCCGAGTTCATTTTCGCCGGCGTGCGGATCAAAGAAGACCTCGCCCGCCACTACGCCAGCGCCGACCTGTTCGTCTTCCCGAGCTTCACAGAAACCTTTGGAAACGTCGTGCTGGAAGCCATGGCGAGCGGGCTTCTCACCATCAGCTTTGACTACGCCGCCCCCAGCATCTACATCGATCATGGGGCCAACGGGTACCTCGCCCCCTTTCACGACGAAGAATCCTTCCTGGAAGCCTGCCAGCGCGCCCTCACCCAATGGAAGAACCCCGAACTGAAAGCGGCCGCCCGCGAGACCACCGAAAGCATTAGTTGGGAATCCATCGCGCAGCAGTTTGCCCGGCAGCTTCAGGAGCTCATCCCAGCTTCCCCAGAGAAGTAATCACGGGAGGAGCGCTGGCCCCACAGGACGCGACGACCGCCACCAACGCGGGCCAAGAAAGTGGAAGCCATGCTAGCAGAAGCCCCCCGGAAACCGGGGTAGCCACTTCTCCGGTGGCCCGCGACGTCCCCGGCGCGGTGGGGGGGAGACTTCTTGTTCTGAGTGCAGCCTTACCCAAGTGATAGCTAGCCGGAAAGCCCTTGGGTGGGTAGCTGTTTTGAGAAACGGCTCATCGCACCCGCCGCGACGTCCTCGGCGCGGC
>JBCCJK010000051.1 GCA_039027815.1 Verrucomicrobiota bacterium | reverse complement strand
TGCGCTTCGGCCCAAACCTCTCCCTCCTGGCCTCAAAGAACCCCTCCACAAAGCCCCTGCTCCCGATGACCACCCCATCGCTGAAATAGCGCACCCGGCAAAGCAACCACTCATGGCGTCGCAACTGCCCCTTGGCAGCCAACACCTCCTCCACTCGGGCCTCCGTCACACCTTTTCTAGAACTCGTCCTCTCGGCCCTCCCAAAAAGCGCCACCCGATACTCGGCCAGCACCCGCTTCCTCTCGGCTTTCGAGCTCCCCCCAGCCACACCAAGCGAAGTTCCCCGCGCCTCCACCACCCGGGCCAGCCCACAAACAGCCTCCTCACACCCGCTGCCCACAGCCTCTCCATACCCACACCAGCGGTAATCCTTGGGATCCTCCACCATCCCAGCCCGCACCGGATTGAGATCAATGTAAGCCGCCATGGCATCGATGGCTCCCACACTATTCTCCACCAGCACACTCTTGAAGCGATCCTCCCAAAGCGTCCCCCTCCGCCCATGCTTCTTATTGAACCACTGCGTGAAGCGCTGCTTGAGCGTTTTCATAAACTCCGAAAGACTGTTCATCCGGTAGAGCAAAGACTCCCGAAACTCAGCCAAGGCCTGCCCTCCCTGAGAAGGACACAGCTCGGTCAGCTTCCAGCGGATCTCCCGGAGAGCGGCCTCGCTGTAGACGTGAGAACAGCGCTCCAGAATCTCCTCATCCGAAAGCGTAAAACCCTCAGAAGAAGGCACTTCCACCAGAAGATGGAAGTGATTGCTCATCACGCAAAAGGTCAAAATCTCCACCCCACCAAAGCGAGCATACATCCGCATGAACCGCACAAACTGCTCCCGTTCCTCATCTCCCAGAACAAACTGACGATCCACCACCCGGGAAATCACGTGGTAGACAGCGGAGGACTGATTCTGATCGGCAAGGATACGGGCGGTTCTCATCGGGATAGGGAGTGGCCTGACCCCGAAAAAGCAGACAAAGCAAAAGTATACTATCGGTAAGGGGCGAGAACTAGCCGATATAATGAAGAGAAGTCGATTCAGAGAAGAAGAGATCGTCCGTATCGTAGGGGAGCACCGAGGCGGGAAGACCTCCAAAGAGATCTGCGCGGAGCACAACATCAGCCAGCAGACCTTCTACAACTAGAAGAGGAAGTATGGAGACATGGACGTCGGGGAAGCCCGGTAACGTTCCGAAAGTTTCGCAAAAAGGTAGATGAGGAAGAAAAGACGTGAAGAGAAAACTACTCATACCAAGCTGCAGAATTGGCTGGTAGAATGGCCGAGTGGATTTCGGGCCAGACCAAGGCGCGACGAGGGCGCGGTGCAGGCACCGTAACCGAGGAGCAACACAGGGCTGGCTCGAAAGACTCCGGCTCTTCCTTCCCCGCGCTTCAGCGCCTCTTCCCCACAACACCTCCCCTCCTTTCTACCTGTGAATTCTGGAGGTTGGTATCACACGCAGAAGAGAGAGGGGGCCGATGTGCCGCAGATTCGGGACTATGGTGCCGGTAGCACGCCCTCGTCTCACCTCTGTCTGATACCAAATCCAAGAAACCTTTGGACGATAGGATCTGATTGGGTTGGTAATTCAGGCAGCCTGTGGCTGCGGGAAGACGCGGGGCGGGCGTCCTTTGGCTCCTGGCGGCGTTGGTCGGGTCAGGCAGGACCCTGGTCCAGCCTGACCACTCTCGCCTTACCAGAAACCAAAAACCGCTCCGCTATCATCCAAACCTTTCTTGGATTTGGTACGACACAAGGTTCACGCGGCCGTTCTACCACTTGATCCAGCAGCTTTGTATCAAAACGGTCTCCAGTATTCTTGGTTCGGTCAGTGCAATTGCTTGGGCCTCGGCTCAAACCTTTCGACTCAAGACGACTTCGACCATCAAGTCCGAGCCAATTGCCTGTAATTTTTCCCGAAGTTCCTCCATGGACTGCTCGGGGGGGACCTGGAGTCGGGCTTTCGCTCGGAAGAGTTGCTCGCCTGACCAGGGCGCGTTTTCCACGGTCGTTTCCAGTTCTTCCACGTTGACCCGATGGGTCGAGAGGACCTGTGAGAGTTCTTTCACGATGCCAACCCGGTCCTGCCCCAGGATTTCCAAAAGCACCGTTTCCTTGGTCGGTTGCTGCTGAGAAGAGGGTTCACTAACCTGCACCCGGACTCCCTCCAGGGCAGCAAGAGAGGCTATCAGGGGCGGCGCTTGCTCCGGCTGGAGCTGAACCCGGAGGAGGCCCACGAATTGTCCGTCGAGGTGGGCCATGCGACTTTCCTGCCAATTGCCGCCGTGCCTATTGAGACAGGCGGCCAAGGCTTCCACCAGGCCAGGCTGGTCGGGAGCCATGACCGTCATGACGAGGGAGATCATGACTCAGCCTGCCCGGCGCAAGGCGCTTTGCCAACCACGAAACCAAAAAGGCCGCAAAAAGCGGTCGCTGCCCGAACTGAAGAAAAAACCTGAGGGAACCACGCAGGAAAGATCTGAGGGTTTCGGCTTCTACGTTTCGAGCGAACTTCCGCCTTTTGCGGCCCCAGATAGAACGTCTCAACGGCTTGGATTTCTTCAGAAAAATGGCGTTAAAGCGAGAGAGTTGCAGGAGGGCGGCCACTGTCGTATTTCTGAGTGTGTTGAAAACTGCCTCCGCTCCTGGAAAATTTGATGTCACGGGCTCTCGAAAGGACTTCCCGATCCTTTCCCAGGAGGTCAATGGCAAGCCGCTCGTTTACCTCGACAACGCGGCCACTTCTCAGAAGCCCCGACAAGTCATCGATCGGGTGAGCCACTTCTACGGAAAGGAAAATGCCAATATTCACCGAGGCGTCCACACACTCAGTGGCGAGGCTACCGCTGCCTACGACCAAGCAAGGGCTCGGGTGGCTCGCCACCTTCACGCCTTTCATCCAGAAGAAGTCATTTTCACGCGCGGTGCTACGGAGGCCATCAACCTGGTGGCCCAGAGTTATCTCCGACCACGACTCCAAGCCGGTGACGAAATCCTCCTGACAGAGATGGAACACCACGCCAACATCATTCCCTGGCAACTCCTCGCGAACGAAGTCGGAGCCAAGGTGGTGGCAGCCCCCGTGACCGACGAGGGCGAAATCGATCTCCCGGCCTTCGCCAGTCTCCTATCGGCACGCACCCGATTTGCTTCCTTCGTCCACGTCTCGAACACTCTCGGCACCATCAATCCCGTCCAAGAATTGATTCGCCTTTGCCAAACCCGCGGCGTTCCGACCCTTCTCGACGGTTGCCAATCGGTCCCCCATTGGGACGTGGACGTGCAAGCCCTCGGCTGCGACTTCTTCGTTTTTTCCGGCCATAAGGTCCTTTCGCCCACCGGCATTGGGGCGCTTTGGGGTCGGAAAGAAACGCTCAACGCCATGCCTCCTTACCAAGGCGGGGGGGACATGATCGAGCTGGTAAGTTTTGAAAAAACCACCTTTCGCAAGGTCCCCGAACGGTTCGAAGCAGGCACCCCCCATATTGCGGGAGCCATCGGCTTGGACGCCGGCTTCGCCTACCTGGAAGGACTAGACCGCAAGGCCGCCACCGCCCACGAGTCCGATCTCCTGGAGAATGCTCGCGAACAATTGGAAGCCTTGGGAGGCATTCGCCTCTTGGGGCACGCCCCGGAGCGCGCGGGAGCGGTTTCTTTCCTGGTGGAAGGCGCGCACCCTCACGATGTGGGCACCATTCTGGATACCGAGGGCATCGCGATTCGAGTCGGCCATCACTGCACTCAGCCGCTCATGCGCCGTTTCAAAATTGTCGGCACCGCCCGAGCTTCCTTCGCTTTTTACAACACCCACCAAGAGGTCGACGCCTTGGTCGCGGGTGTTCAAAAGGTGCAGCGTTATTTCAACTGATTCCGATTCATGGACGATCTCGCAGATCTCTACCAAGAAATCATCCTCAACCACAACCGCCGACCGAAAAACGAGCGGGAAATGGAGCCCCATAGTCATGAGGCGGAAGGCTACAATCCTACCTGCGGGGACCGAGTGACGGTCTACCTCCAGCTGAAGGACGGCGTGGTCGAGGATGTCTCCTTTGTGGGTGAGGGGTGCGCCATTTCACGGGCTTCCGCCTCCATCATGACCACCAAGCTGAAGGGCGTTTCCAAAAACGATCTCCAAGAGGAAGTCGCCAAGTTGCAGAAGCTTCTTACTCAAGAGGAGGAGCCCGAGGTCGATCTGGCGACCATGGGCGACTTGGCCGCCCTCGCTGGCGTCCGCAAGTTTCCCCAGCGCATCAAGTGCGCCACCCTCGCCTGGCATGCGGCCGAGGAAGCCCTCGACTCCCCTAGTCCTTCCCCCGAGGCCTAGAAGCGGAAGCGGACTCCATTTTTTCTGCAAAAGCGGGTCATTGCGCGTGACTCTTCGGATTCCTTCGGCATTAATGGAACAAACCCACCCGTTGAGACATGATAGACCTCGCCCACGCGGCCGACAAAACGATTGCGGTCGTGATGGGGGGCGGAGCTGGCACCCGCCTCCATCCTCTGACAGCCGAACGCTCGAAACCCGCCGTGCCCTTAGCCGGGAAATACCGCTTGGTGGACATCCCTATCAGCAATTGCCTGAACTCGGGGCTGCGAAGGATCTACGTGCTGACTCAGTTCAATAGCCTCTCGCTGCACCAGCACATCACTGAGACTTACAAGTTCGATTCCTTCCACTACACCCCGAGCTTCGTCCAGATCCTGGCCGCCGAGCAAACGCCCACCACGTCCAGTTGGTATGAGGGAACCGCCGACGCGGTGCGCAAGAACATGACCCACTATGAGGAGCAGGATTATGAGTATGCCCTCATTCTAAGCGGAGACCAGCTCTACAACCTGGACTACCGGAGCGTCATGACGGCCCACTTGCAGAGCGAAGCAGACATCACCATTGCCACCCTGCCGGTCTCCCGCCAAGAGGCTCCCGGGTTCGGGATCATGGAGACCGATGCCGAGGGCGGCATCACCAGCTTCGTGGAAAAGCCCTCGGAAGAGGCCGTCCTGGAAAAACTTCGTCTGACCGAAGCCTCGCTCAAAGAGCACGAACTCGACCCGACCGAAGAACGTTACCTCGCCTCGATGGGGATCTATCTCTTCAAGCGAAAGGCACTCGAAGAAGTCCTTCACAATGATCTGACCGACTTCGGAAAACACATCATTCCCCAAGCCATTCAAGACTACAAAGTCCAGAGCTATGTCTTCAAGGGCTACTGGGAAGACATCGGCACCATTCGCTCATTCTTCGAGGCCAACCTCGACCTGGCCGCCGACGTTCCCAGCTTCAATTTCTTCGATCCGAGAGGGCAGGTCTACACCCACGCTCGCTTTCTCCCGGCCAGCAAGATCAACTCCGCGCAGATCAACCACGCCATTGTCTCCGACGGCTGCGTCCTCTCGGGTGCCATCTTGAACCGCTGCATCATTGGCATCCGGTCCATCATCGGCGCTGGCACCAGCCTGAAAGACGTCGTCATGATGGGGGCGGATCGATTCGACAGCGAACTGCCTGCGAGTGACCACAACCCACCCCTCGGCATCGGGAACAACTGCCGGATCGAGCGAGCGATCATTGATAAAAACGTCCGCATTGGCAACGACGTCGTCATCACCCCCGATGGGAAACCTGATCACGTCGATGGATCCAATTTCTGCCTGCGCGAAGGGATCGTGGTGATCCCGAAAGGCTCGGTCATCCCGGATGGCACGTGGATTTGAATCCCCGCTTCAGCGGTCGCTCAGCCGGATCGTCAAGCGCTCCCGACTCTGCATGGCCTCGATAATGAATTGCGTGGGGCGAATCTCGACCACCTCATACCGTCGGCCATTCTCCGAAAAAACGTCTCCCACCCGGGCTTGGAGAAGCGGCCCTTCTTCTCCTGGGCGGGCCACCACCGCGTAAGGATCCCCACTGGCCGCCTCGATTCCTTTGAGGAAGCGCCGGGTCTCCCCGGTCACCGTGTCCTCGACCACCACCGTCGAAAGATCCACCCACTGCCCTCCGCCACTCTTGGAAGCGCCCCGCCGGAGCTGGGTGGCCACCAGACGAAACCGCGTCCCAGGGAGAACTTGGCCCGTGGCCACCCGCACCACCCGGTGATCTTCAAAAAGCAGGCGGACATCCGCTTCCTCCTCGCGAACTTCCGCCACCAAAACGGGCAAGGGGCGTTCGCGGTATTCTCTCATCTCGATCATGGGGGCTGCCCCCTCCGCTGGTCCTTCGCTCTCGGGGGCCAGCTCCAAGCCGTCCAAGCGACGCAAAGAACGCTTGGCCCCCGCCACCTCATCCACCACCACCGGATCCCCTTCCGGAGAAAGGCCCTCCTCCAAGGGCAAGGTAGCCGCCGCCTCCGCCCACGCACTCGGAGGACGGTTCAAAAAAGCGGCCAACTCCTCTTGCCCGGCGCCGGCCGCCAGCTGCCCCGCCGTGCGCAACTCGGCATCGAGCGCATAGGGGTTGGCACCATGCAGCAGCAAAAGGTCCACCGTCGCCCGATGCCCTCCCAGAGAGGCCAACATCAGGGCACTTCGCTGGCCGCCACCCGGCTGGCGGGCTAGCACATTGGCGCCTTTGCTCAGGAGGACATCGACGGTCTCCACTCGACCCGCCAGCGCCGCCAGAAGAAGCCCATCATCAAGCGAATCCCGGGCAAAGGGCGCCAAAACCTCCACCGTCTCCGCGTGGCCCCCATGGGCAGCCAGCGTGAGCGCGCTCCAGCCTTGGGCATCCTTGAGCCCCACCTCCACCCCTTCCTTCAAAAGCAAGCGGACACCAGGAACAGCCCCGATGGCAGCAGCGCCCATGAGAGGACTGCGCCCCGCGGCATCCAACCTTTCCCCGTCCGCCCCCTCCTCCAGCAGCAACTGGAGAGCGGCCTCCCTTCCGTTTTTGGCCGCATGCTGGAGAGCGGTCTCTCCATCGGAGCCCACAGCGTCCACCGCCATGCCCGCCTCGAAAAATCGTTGCAGCAAAGAGGGATCTTCCCGCAACACCGCCCTCTGAAGTTCGTCCGCCGTCAATCGATAGCCCGTCTGGGAAAGCGTCTCCAGGGCCCCCTCTTGGACATCCCCGCAAGCCGAGAGCCACAAAAAGCCCAACCACCAAAGGGACCGACTCATAGGGACCCATCCAACCGGAAAGCCGAATCAGCAAACGCCAATCAAACGACCGAGCGAATCATGCGCACCTGCGCCTCGATCCGCTCCCGCAAGCCCAACTCAGAAGGCGTCTCGATCGTGACCACCCGCTGGGCCCCGGCATCGAAAACCACCACGGCCTCTGGCAGCCCCTCCAAATCCTCGGGAAGACCCTCCGGCCGCAGCAGGCCACCCTCCGCCGGCAAGCCCTCGATCTCAGCCCTCGGATCGGCTGGAATGGAGCTGGCCTCTTGCATCCGCTCCCCCACCGGCTCCGAGCTGGACAAACCATGCTCGTAAAGGTAGACGCCATGCCCATCGTAGTCCTCGTGAAGACAGAGCACCAGGCGGTAAGGAATGCCTAAGGCCCACTGGGCCCACTCCCGGACCGGCGAGGAATCGAAATCATCGAAGCAGCGATTGAGATCCCTCCCCCGGGCATCCTCTCGCAAGTTGCGGGCAAAGCCCCAAGGATTCCAGCAAGGGACCACCTCAGCCGCCAGCGGTTCCTTGAGAGACTCGGCCCACTCCAGCAGGGCCCAAACGCCCGCCGGTTCGTCTCCATGAACCCCCGCGCTCAGATAGACCGGCTCGGTCTCCGGGCTGGGCGCCGGGACGCGCAGGCGAACCAGCGGATACCCCTCGACTTCCGCGAATGGCTCCAGCGCCCAACCCCGCCGCTCTGCCAAGGTCCGCCAAGCCTGCAGGAGCGCCTCAAAGTCGTGAGGAGAATGCGCAAAAGGGGGAAGAAACCGCATCCCCTAACGAACGCCTCGATCGGCCGAAAACGAAAGAAAAAATGGCGACCCGTACGGGACTCGAACCCGTGTTACCGCCGTGAAAGGGCGGTGTCCTAACCGCTAGACGAACGGGTCGCGTTCGGTGTCACGGGGCGGAGAAACTATCCGCTGGGCCGTTTTGTGCAAGAAGAATTTCTTCTCTCTCGAGGATCCAATCCGCCGTTCTGGCAGTGGCTCCCACATGAGGGGCCAGCGCCTTCTTGGCCCTCGCGCCTTGCCGCTGGCAGCGCTCCGGATCGCCCAAAAGCGCAGCCAACTCCTGGGCCAAGCTGCCGGCCCTGACCTCTCTCAAAACCGTCACGCCCCCCTCCGCCACCAGCGCCTCCATGAGATCGCGAAAGTTCTCCATGAAGGGCCCGGTCAGAACCGCCTTCTCGGCCGCCATGGCTTCCACTGGATTCTGCCCTCCCCGCCCGAGGAAACTCTTCCCAATCACCACCAGATCCGCGAAAGCGGTCCAAGCGCCTAATTCGCCGGTTGTGTCGACCACCAGGGCCCGCTTGCCCTGGCTGGGCGACTGCTCCCTCGACTTGAGGACCGCCTCCCAGCCCAGCGTTTGCAGATCAGCCCGAACTTCCTCACGCCGCTCCATATGCCGCGGCACCAAAACCAAGCGGACCGAGCAGTCAGAGGGCAAAAGATCGACCGCCTCCGCCAACAACTGCTCCTCCCCGGGGCTGCTACTGGAGAACAGCACGACCGGCGCGCCCGCTCGATCAGGGAAAACCCGCTCCAGCCAACTGGCGATCTCTCTTCGCTTCCCCTCCTCAGGGAGCGCGTTCTCACTCCAATCATACTTGACCGAGCCCGAGACCCAGACCGAAGACGGCCCCAGCTGCTTCCAGAGAGCCACCTCCGCCGGAAACTGCACCCCGACCCAGGCCAGCTGCGCGTAGAGCGGACGCACCACCGCCTGGAATTTGCGAAAGCGCGCCTCTGATCGAGGCGACAGGCGGGCGTTGATGAGACAGCAGGGAATCCCTCTTCGGCGGGCTGCCTCCAGCCAATTTGGCCAGAGCTCGCCTTCCACGAAAACGAGCTGAGTTGGCTGCAGGGCCTTGAGGCAGCGTGCCGCCACCCCCGGCAGATCGACCGGACTGTAAATGGCCACCACGGCCGGCTCTTGGGACGCTACCTGAAAGCCGGTCGCCGTCGTCGTGGATAGCACCACGGCGGTTTCCGGTTCCCGTCTCCGGAGCTGAACGGCCACCTTGCGGGCGACATTGACCTCGCCCACACTCACCGCGTGCATCCAAATTACCCGGCCACCCCGCACCGCCGAAAGAACCGTCTCCGGGTAGCACCCGAAGCGATCTCCAAAGCGCCCGGAGTAGCCACCTCGCCTCCCCATCTTGGAAAAAAAGCCCGGCAAAAGCAGCAGCAAGCCGAGCGGCAGCAGCAGATTGTAAACCAGGAGCAAAAGAGCCCGCTTCACGACTGCGCCTTCCTCGGACGGAAGTAATGAATGGCGGACTTCCCGTAGGAGCGCTCGTCGAAACGCTCCCAGAAAGCCTCTCCCTCCCCCCACTCCCAGTCCGCCTGCTGCTCCAGCACCAAGAGGCCCTCCGCCTTGAGACCTCGACGCAAGCCCTCACTCCTCAAAAGTTGTCCCGCCAAATCGACAGGTTGTTCCTCCGTCTGCCAGGGCGGATCGGCAAAGACCAGGTCCCACCCTGCGACGGGCGCGCCTCGCAAAAAACGAAACACATCCGTGGCAAGGGTGCGCGCTTGCGAGGCCAAGCCGCAGCGCTCTGCATTGGCTTGGATCACCCCACAGGCCTGCCGCTCGGACTCCACCAACTCGGCGAAAAGGGCACCCCGACTCAAGGCCTCCAGCCCGAGCGCCCCCGAGCCGGCAAAGAGATCGACCACTCGCGCCCCTTCCAAGTCCCACATCAGTTTGCTGAAAATGGCCTCGCGCACCCGGTCGGTCGTGGGTCGGGTCGCCTCCCTTGGCACCCGGAGTGTCCGCCCCTTGGCACTGCCCGCTACAATTCGCACCACCCACTCATGAAGAGGCGTGGGGCGAGAGCAAGCCCCGAACTCCTCCCGCCCTCAAAAGAACATTCCACGCTGACAGATCGCTTCCCACCTGATAGTCTCTCTTCTGGTCATGCGATTTTTTCTCCCCCTTCTCTTCACCTTTGGTTCGACCGCAGTGGCCGAAATCCCAGGGCCCGCCCCCGAAAGCGCCCCCCAACCAGAGGCAGAGGAAACCGAAGCCCCCAAGCCTTCCTCTCCCCACCTCCTCTTCGCCAATGGAAACGAACTTCATGGCCAGTTGGCTAGCATCGACCGGGAGGGTCGCCTGCACTGGGACCGGGAAGACCTCGAATCGACCGCCGTCTTCCGGCCCGGCCGGGTCAGCGAAGTCGTCTTTCCACGAAAGCGCCCCGAACCGGTGGCTGAAGTGCGCTTTCAATGCCTTTTGACCAATGGGGACGTCCTGGTGGGAGCGGTGGCTGAATTGACTTCGGAGGTTCTCCGCTTGGAAACACCGTTTGGGGCCGACTTTGAGATTCCCCTGGAGCAAATCGATGAGCTTTTGCGACTCCCCAGCCCACTCTATGCAGGACCCAGTCACCCGGACGAATGGGCCCCAGAAGACAATCCCGAACTAGCTTGGGACTTCCGTGACCAATCGCTCATCAGCCAAGGGCAATCGCGCGCCGCCCGGTTCATCCCCACGCCCGATCAAGTGGAACTCCGCTTCCGCCTCCACTTCGAAGGCCTGCCCTCCCTCACGATCGGCCTCTTCGGCCAAGATCTCACCCAACACGCTCGCAACTGCTACCACCTGCAACTCAACACCCACTACCTTCAGCTGCAGCGCCATAGCGATGCCGAGGGCGGCCGACGCAATCTCGGCTCGGAGCAAATCCGCAAGCTCCGCGAGCCGGGCCAAAGCGTCGACCTGCGCTTCTTGGTCGACAAATCGACCGCCCGCATCATGGCCTACCTCGATGGGGAGCATCTGAATACCTGGACGGACGAGCTTGGCTTCGCCCAAAGTGGCGATGCCTTCGTCTTCTTCACCGGCGCCAACATGCCAGTCTCCATCCAAGAAATTCAAGTCCTGCCCTGGAATGGCCTCGTCAGCCGAGGGGAGCTCGACCGGAAAGAGGACAGCGACCAAATTTTCACCTCCGACTCCGACCGCCTCTCGGGCGAACTCTTGGGAATCGCCAACGGCCAAATCCAGATGGAAACCGAATTCGGCAGCTTGGACCTGGCGCTCGACTCAGCGGAGCGGATCACCTTTTCGCAAACTGAAGCGGACTCCTCCAGCGCCCTGGAAGACGTTCCGGTGGTGCTGGCCGAATTCTGGCCCGCCAGCTCCCTCCGCTTCACGCTGGAAGAAGTCACCTCCACTCACATCCTCGGGCGGACCGAACTCCTGGGCCGCTTTCAGCTCTCCCGGCAGCATCTTCGCCGCCTCGTGCTCCCCTGAGAACGGGCCGCTTCTCCGGCTGACAAGACGCGTTTCTATCGTAGGGAAAGCCCTCTCATGTCCGCCGACGACTCGACCAGCAAGACCGACTTCATACGCAAAATCATCGCCGAGGACCTCGCCTCCGGAAAGCATGACACCATCGTGACGCGGTTTCCGCCCGAGCCGAACGGCTACCTCCACCTCGGGCACATCAAGTCCATCTGCCTGAACTTTGGCATCGCGCAAGAAAACCCGGGCGCCCGTTGTCACCTCCGCATGGACGACACCAACCCGGCCAAGGAAGAAAGCCGTTACGTCCAGTCCATGATCGAAGACATTCGCTGGCTCGGCTTTGACTGGGGCGAGAACTTTTTTTTCGCGAGCGACTACTATGAGCAGCTCTACCAGTGGGCCGAAGAACTCATTGAGAAAGGCCTCGCCTACGTCGACGAACAAAGCGGAGAGCAGATCCGGGCCACCCGGGGCACCCTGACCGAGCCGGGCACGCCCAGCCCCCATCGAAAGCGCCCCGCGAGCGAAAGCCTCGCTCTCTTTCGGCGGATGAAAGCCGGAGAATTTGCAACCGGTGCCCTCGTCCTCCGGGCCAAGATCGACATGGCCAGCCCGAACCTCAACCTTCGGGACCCCGTCCTCTATCGCATCCTGCACGCCACCCACCACCGCACGGGCGACACCTGGTGCCTCTACCCGCTCTACGACTTCGCGCACCCGCTCTCGGATGCCATCGAGCACATCACCCACTCTCTCTGCACGCTGGAGTTCGAAGACCATCGGCCGCTCTACGACTGGTTTGTGGAGCATTGCAGCACCCCGGCCAGGCCCCGGCAGATCGAATTCTCGAAGCTCAATTTCACCTACACCCTTCTGAGCAAACGACGCCTCCTCCGCCTGGTCGAAGAAGGGCACGTCGAAAGTTGGGATGACCCCCGCATGCCGACCATCTCGGCCGTGCGGCGTCGCGGCTACCCCGCGCGCGCCTTCCACAAGCTCATCGAAAAAGTGGGCGTGACCAAGTTCGCCGGCACGACCGACCTGGCCCTCTTGGAGCACGCCGTGCGGGAAGAACTCAACGCCATCGCTCCCCGCGCCATGGCCGTCCTCAAGCCTCTCAAAGTCACCCTGACCAACTGGCCGGCTGACAAAGTCATCGAAGTGCACGCCCCCCTCAACCCCGAGCAACCCGAACTCGGCCAGCGAACGATCCCCTTCAGTCGCCAACTCTGGATCGAGCAGGACGACTTCCTGGAAGAGGCCCCTCGAAAATTTTTCCGCCTCAAGCCCGGAGGCGAAGTCCGCCTGCGCGGCGCCTACGTCATCCGATGCCAAGAAGTGGTCAAGGACCAGAGCGGCCAGGTCCTCGAATTGAAATGCACGGCCGACCTGGAAACGCTCGGAAAAAGCCCAGAAGGCCGAAAGGTCAAAGGCGTCATCCACTGGGTCAGCACCGCCCAAGCCACCCCCGCCACCGTCCGCCTCTATGATCGGCTCTTCACCGCCGAGGACCCGACGGCCGGAGAGACCGACTTCACCGAACACCTCAATCCTAAATCGCTCGAAGTGCTCGAAAACTGCCTCCTCGAGCCCCACTTGGCGCAGCAAGCGAAACCGGGCCAGCCCTGGCAGTTTGAACGTCTCGGCTACTTCTGCCTCGACACCCAGGACAGCCACCCCGACGCCCTTGTCTTCAACCGCACCCTCCCCCTCCGGGACAGTTGGGCCAAGGAAAAGAAAAAGGGCTAGAAGCGGTCTAGTATTGGTGGGCCGCGACGTCCCCGGCGCGGCGGGTGCGATGAGCTAATTCGTAAACCACTCACCTACCCAAGGCCTTTCCGGCTACCTATCACTCGGGATCAGCTGCACCCAGAACAAAAATCTCCCCCCACCGCGCCGGGGACGTCGCGGGCCACCGGGGAAAGCTTGCTACTGTAGACTCTCCTCGATTACGACGATCAGGGCAGCGTGGTAGGGATCACCCTGGAAGAGGCGGCCAGCCGAATCAACGGACCGGAGATCGAATTCGAAACCATCGGCGGCTGAATCGCCCACCAGCTCTTATACCAAGCTGCAGAATTGGCTGGTAGAATGGCCGAGTGGATTTCGGGCCAGACCAAGGCGCCACGAGGGCGCGGTGCAGGCACCGTAACCGAGGAGCAACGCTGGGCTGGCTCGAAAGACTCCGGCTCTCCCTTCCCCGC
>JBCCJK010000050.1 GCA_039027815.1 Verrucomicrobiota bacterium | reverse complement strand
GCTTCCATTGCGAGGCCTTCCGCTAACGCTCCAGCCCCCTCCATTCCACCTCTCCAACGACAACAAACTAACCACCTCACCCCTCACTTCAGCTTCAACTAAATCCAACTCTTTTTGGCTCCGTTAGGGAGACCACTTCACGCTTCTAGGATCAGATCGTGAAGTCAAATTCGGGAAACACCTAGACCGAAGTGTTTCGCAGGGATGCAGTCGAGTTGCTTCAGGGCAGTAGCCTTCGGGTGTGGGTGTGATCCCTGCCTTTTACTGAGTTTCCCTTTCCAGCCTGGGGAAGACGGGCTTGGGTTTTCCGGTTTGGTGGCCTGCCGGGAGGAGGCCCCATTTGAGGTCGGGTAGTTTTAGTTCGGCCAGCTGCTCCGCTTTCAGTTGGCTGCGGAGTTTGGCGGCCGCTTCCGGGAGGATGGGGGCGATGAGGACGGCGGCGTGGGCCACGACTTCCGCCATGTGATACAAGACGGCGTCGAGCCGGGCGCTTTTCGCTTCCTCTTTGGCCAGTTCCCAGGGCTTGCTGCGCTCGGCGAAGGTGTTGGCGGCGGTGAGGTATTCCCGGAGCGCCGAGAGCGCTTCATCGACGGCGAAGGCATCCATGGCCTGGCGATAGAGGGGGAGGCATTTTTCAAAGGCGGCGCGGAGGGTTTGGCAGGCTTCATCCTGGTAGCTGCCCGGCTGAAGCTGGCCTCCGCGGTAGCGTTTGGCCATGTTGAGCGCCCGGTTGCAGAGGTTGCCGAGGTTGTTGGCTAGCTCGGTGTTGTAGAGCATCAAGAGGCGTTCGAGGTCGAAGTCGGCATCTCGTCCGGGGCTGATGTCCCGCACGAGGTAGTAGCGAATGGCGTCCACGCCGAAGCGGTCGGCTAGGGCATCGGGGTCGATGCTGTTGCCGAGGCTTTTCGACATTTTTTCTCCCCGGATGTTCCACCATCCGTGGACCAGTAGGGGAGGCATTTCTTGGTCGCTGAAGCCCATGGCGTGCAGCATGGCGAGCCAGTAGATGCCGTGGGCCGGCACGAGGATGTCTTTCCCGATGACGTGGGCCTGACAAGGCCAGAGGGTTTCAAAGTCGGGGAGGCCGGCGGTGGGGTCTTCGTTCCGGTAGCCGGCGAAGGAGATGTAGTTGATGAGGGCGTCGAACCAGACGTAGGTGACGAAGTCGGGGTCGAAGGGGATTTCGATGCCCCAGCTGAGGCGTTCTTTCGGCCGGGAGATGCAGAGGTCGGTCTCGGCGGCGCGTTCGACGGCGTTCACGAGTTCGCTTTTGCGAAAGGCCGGGAGGACGGCGTCGGGGCGTGAGGCGAGGTAGCGTTTGAGCCATTCGGCGTGTTCGCTCAGTTTGAAGTACCAGTTTTCTTCTTCGATTTCGGTGATTTCCCCCCATTCGGGCCCGAATTGGCCGTCGGGGCCTCGGTCTTTCTCGCTCAAGAATTGCTCTTGCCGGACGGAGTAGAAGCCGCTGTAGGCTTTTTTGTAGAGGGCGCCTTGCTCGTGGAGGGTGGTGAGGATGCGGCCGACGCAGAGTTGGTGGCGGGAGTCGGTGGTGGCGGCCCAGCCATCGTAGTCGATTCCGAGTTTTTTCCAGAGTGCCAGGAATTTTTTCGTGTTCCGCTGGGCGAAGGTGGCTGGGTGGACGCCTTCTTTTTGGGCGGTTTGCTGCACTTTTTGTCCATGCTGGTCGACTCCCGTGAGGAAGTAGACTTCGTCCCCCCGCAGCCGGTGGTAGCGAGCGATGACGTCCGCCCAGATCTTTTCGTAGGCGTGCCCGATGTGGGGGGGGCCGTTGGTGTAGTCGATGGCGGTGGTGAGGTAGAACACTTTTGGGAAAGGTTTCAGGGTTCGGGTTTCAGGGTGAGGAGGGGCTCGGTCTGAACCTTGGGGCCTTATTTTACGACTTTTCCACCGAGGGAGAGGATGGTGGCGTTCGCTTTGGCGGCTTCCGCTTCAGCGATTTGCTCGTTCTGGACGTACATTTGGGAGAGTGCGGTCCAGGCCAGGAGGTCATTGGGCTCGAGGGTGGTGGCCATGAGGCCGGCCCCGATGGCTTCACGGAGCTGGCCCGTTTTCATGAGGGCCATGCCGAGGGCGTGCCAGCCATCGAAGAAGTCTGGATCGATTTCGACGCATTGGCGGTAGCCTACGATGGCGTCGTCCATGTCGCCCATGGCGAGGTGGCCGTTGGCGTCGTCGAAGAGCTCGTCGCGCTTCTGGAGGCGGTTTTCTGCCATCAACCCTGAGGGAAACGGGCCAATTCCAGGTCGGCCGCTTCCCGTTTTTGTTCCAGCCAAGCGGCGAAGGCGATCTGCCCCAGGAAGCCATTGTATTGCTCGCCCAGGAATTCCATTTGGGTGTCTTTCGAGGGGTCTTGGACGAGGGTTTTGGCCAGGACGGTGGCCACGAGGAGGTCGTCTCCCGAGCGGATGGGCTCTGCCACTTGGCCTACGTTTTCGTTGGCCAGGGCGCGGTAAAGGGCGCTCGCTTCCGGGCTTCCTCCTTGAGCGGTCAGTGGCTCGGGGGTTTCGGCGGTCCGCCCCGCGGCGGCCGCCGCGGTGGCGAAGTCTCCCCCTCCGGAGAGAGCGCTAGCCATTTTTTGCCGGAGGTCCGAGGCGGCTTCATCCAGTTTGGCGCGCAGTTTTCGTTCTCGGAGGGAGGCCTCGGCTTCGGTTCGGGCTTCTTGGTAAGGGCGGAGCGTGGGTTCGATGATTTCGGTGAGGGTGTAGACCCACCAGGCCTCGCCTTGTTCGTAGATGGTGGTGCTGACGGGGTCGCCCGGGGTGCGCAAGAAGAGGTCGTTCACGAGTTCAGGCACGGCGCTGAGGGCTTCGGGGGCTTGGCTGCGGGGGAAGGGTCCGGCGGTCTGGACTTCGAGGTCGATCTGCGCGGCTTCGGCGTGGAAGTCGCCCTTGTCATTGGCAATCGAGACCCAGAAGTCGGCGATTTGATCGCTCCGAAGGTTTTTCTGCGCTTCGCGCTCTTGCGCTAGCCTCGCGTCGGCCACTTCGGTTTTCGGGGTGGGGGAGGCTTCGGGGGCAGGCGCGGGGGTTTCGTCCCAGAAGGGGAGGCGGACATAGTGGAGGGCGCGCTCTTCGGGGGTTTGGAATTCCTGGGGATTTTCCTGGTAGTAGCTTTGGATTTCCTCTTCGGTGACTTCGATGGCGTTTTCGAATTCGCTCGGGCTGAGGCGGATGAGTTGCACGGCGAGCGTTTGGTTTTGCCCGGCGTGGATGAGCTCGATGAAGTGGTCGGAGAGGACCAAGCCATCGCTCACCAGTTTTTGCAGTTCTTCGAAGAGCACCACGGTGGAGATGAGTTGGTAGAAGTCGGCGTTGGTGAGGCCTTTGCTGGCGAGGCTGACTTGGCGACCGGCGTAGGGCAGGAAGAGCCCGTTGGTGAGGTAGTCGTCGAATTTGGCGGGATCATATTGCCCATTGGTTTCAAAGGCCGGAAGCGACATGATTTCCTCGGTGATGAGTTCTTCTGGCACGAAGAGGCCGAGGCGCTCGGCTTCTTCGCGCACGAGAAGATAATTCACGACAAAGGAGACGGTGGAGTCCATCTCAGCGGTGTTTCCAAAGCTGAGGACTTGGAGAAATTGGCTGGCGGGATGACCGCTGTAGGGCGGAGCCACTTCTGCGAGCACTTGGCTGAGACGCCCCAAGCGCCCCACTTCGCTCCCGGTGTAGCTTTCTTGGTAGAGGCGGAAGTAGGTCTGCTCGGCCCCGCTGGTGGTGGGGTCGTTTCGATTATAGAGCCAGGCGAAGGCGATCACGATGACGACGAAGACGGCCATCATGAGGGTTTTGCTCCGATTGCGAATGTAGGATAGCATGGCTGGCGGTGGGTGAGGGCGCGAAAGGTAGGTGGACGCTCTGAGAGCGGCAAACGGATTTTATACCAACCACCAGAATTCACTGGCAGAATGGAGGGGAGGTGATGTGGGGAAGAGGCGCTGAAGCGCGGGGAAGGGAGAGCCGGTGTCTTTCGAGCCAGGCCTGCGTTGCTGCTCGGTTACGGTGCCTGCACCGCGCCCTCGTCGCGCCTTGGTCTGGCCCGAAATCCACTCGGCCATTCTACCAGCCAATTCTGCAGCTTGGTATTAGAAAGCTCCAGAGGATTTGGTATCACTCGGGCGCGGGCAGGCGGCGGGCGGCGCGGAAGCCTTGGGTCCAGGCTTCGAGATCAAATTCTTGCCCGAGGCGTTCGTCGGCTGCCAGTTGGTGGACCCGTTCCCAGAGGTCGCTTTCGAGGAAGAGCAGCCCGGCCTGCGCGGCACTGAGTGAGCCTTGGGTCTGGGGGTTGAGGTCGGTGGCGGCTTGCTGGAAGGCGAGTTGGGCCTGGGATTCGGCGAGGTCGGCTAGTTCGGAACGGGCGGCTTCCAGCGGGCGGTCTGAGTCGATGGCGGCCAGGGCGGCCGCTTCCGGGAGGAGGGTGTCGCGCATGGCGGCCAGGGCTTGGGCCCGGATGATGGGGCTGGCGGCGTCGAGGTGCCGGGCGTGCTCCCGGTAGAGTCGATCCAAGAAGGCGGGGAGCGCGTCGACTTGGTCTCGCAGAGGATGGGGTGGCGGTGGGGGCGGTGGGGGCGCTTCGGGCGTTTCCTGCCCGCAGCCGAGGAGGGCCAGGAGAGGGGGGAGGAGAAGCGCGCGAGGGGTCACGAGGGGGCAGGTAGGTGTGGTTTGGGTCGGGGCGAGTCGTGTGGGGTGGGGGCAGGTTTCGGGTTTCAGGTTTCAGGGTGTTTTCTTTCGTGGAATTAGCCCTTGGGCTAGCTTCCCAGGAGGGAGGGGAGCTGGTCTAGGGAGGTGACCACGGCGTCGGGCGCGGGCATGGGGTCGGGGTCGTTTTCGCGGAGTCGGAGAGAGCGGGCATCGCCTGCGAAGAGAGCGGTGCGGAAGCCGATTTGGTGGGCCGGGCGGATGTCATTGCGCATGTCGTTGCCGAGGTAGAGGATTTCCGCGGGCTGGATGCCTTTTTCCGCCAGGGCCTCGGCCAGGAGTTGGTAGAGGCGGGGGGAGGGTTTGGCTTCGCGGATTTTGTAGGACCAGACGCTGAGTTCCCGGAGGAAGCCGAGGTCCCAGGCGGAGGCTTCCAAGAAGGCGGGGAAGAGGCGCCGGGTGTAAAACTGGGCGTTGGAGACGATGCCGAGAAGGAGGCCTTTCTCCCGCAGGAGGGCGAGGGTCTCGGCGAGATGGGGCATGGGCCAGATGGGGTTGGTAGCTGTTTCGTCGCGGGCGGCCAGGCGCTCGGTCAGGTCTTGGGTGGGCGGGGTGCCGGGGCAGTGGCGGAGGAGGAATTGCGACCAGATTTCCCGGATGTCGACTTCGGGGTAGGTGATCCCTCGGGCGCGCGTGCTGGCATGGTCCTGGCGGATGAGCTGGAGAAAGGTGTCGGCCAGGGCGGTTTTTTCGGAGGCCAGGAGGACGCCGTTTTCCGCGAGGGCGGCCCGAAGGAGGTCATCGCGCGAGGAGTTCTGGGCCACCCCAATGTCGCCCGAGCCGGAGATAAAGAGGGTGCCGTAGATGTCGAAGACGATTCCTTTGAGGCCTGCCAGTGCCGGTAGCTGGGGCGGGGTGGCGGTGGGTTGGGGCGCGAGTGGGGAACTGTGGGCGCGAAGGATGTCGATGACATGCTGCATGGGGAGCGGGGAAGGGTAGGGGAAGAGGCCGGGGGCTCAAGTGATACCAGACGATTGGACGCGAGACGGGCCGCTCCCTCCTTGGATCCGGTAGCTCGGGCAGAGGCTTTTTTCTGAAGCGAGAGGTAGGACGCTTGAATAGTATCAGGAGTTTCCACGCCTCATCGGCATGCGACTCCTAGCTGGTATTTTCATGACTCTCTTTCTTTTGATCGCCTTCGCTGTGGTGTGAGGCCCCTCTCCTGGCAGAGGAGGCGGACGGCGCAGGGGCTTTCAGTTGACGACGTTTTGGGGCGTCCCGTTTTGCCAGGCTTGGAGGTTGGCGGCGAGGGTGGCCATGAGGCGGTGGCGCGCTTCCACGCTGGCCCAGGCCAAGTGGGGCGTGATCCAGGTGCGGGGGGCGGTCAGGAGGGGGTTGTCCGCGCGGGCCGGCTCGGCCGAGAGCACGTCGGTGGCATAGCCTGCGATTTTTCCTTCCCCGAGAGCGGTGGCGAGGGCGGCTTCGTCCACCAGCGGGCCGCGCCCTGTGTTGATGAGCCAAGCGGTGGGTTTCATTTTTTGCACGCTTTCGGCATTGATGAGGTGCTGGGTGTCGGGCGTGAGGGCGCAGTGGAGACTGACGGCGTCCGCTTCGGCCAGGAGGGTTTCGCGGTCGACCCAGCGAACGGGAAAGGGGGCGGGCTTTTCGGTGCGACTGGAGACGAGCACTTCCATGCCCAAGCCATAGCCCACGCGGGCGACGGCTTGGCCGATGGCGCCGAAGCCGAGCACGCCCAGTTTTTTGCCCGCTAGCTCGATGAAGGGGGTGAGGGTGTAGGCGAAGTCGGGGCTGGCGACCCAGGCCCCTTCGCGGACGGATTGGGTGTGGCCGCTGATGTTGCCGGCCATTTCCAGGAGCAGGGCGAAGACGTGCTGGGCGACCGATTCGGTGGAGTAGCCGGGGACGTTGGTGACGTCGATCCCTTGGGCGCGCGCGGCTGCCAGGTCGACGTTGTTGGTCCCGGTGGCCATGATGCCGAGGTATTTAAGCTGGGGGAGCTGGGTGAGAATGTCTTTGGGCAGCAGGACTTTGTTGGTCAGGAGCGCTTCGGCGCTCTGCGCTCGCTCGAGGATTTCCTCAGGCGCGGTCCGAGGGTGGAGGGTGAGGTCGGCCAGGGCGGTGAGCGGGTCCCAGGAGGGGTGGTGGGAGGAACGTTCGCCGAGCGCGAGCGCGGAGGTGGTGTGGGCGTCGAGGATGGTGAGTTTCAAGTTTTCAGTGGGCAGTTTGGAGTTTCTGGGAGGGGTGGCGGGGCAGGCGTCCGCGGGCCGTTTAGGGAGCAGTTTGCATGCTGAGGGCTGAGCGCATCAATTTTTTGAAGCGCTTCAGATAGACCTCTGGAGCGGAGAGGTCGCCATGGCTGGTAAGCAGTCCGCGTGGCTCGAGAGGGCGGGAGAGTGGGAGGAGGGGATTTCCTTATTTCCTTATTTCCGAAAGGCGCCTAGCAAGATGCCGATTCCGCCGACGACCAAGAGGCCGGGAAACCAGATGGTGTAGAGGGCGGCTTTGGTGTCGTGCTTGAGGATGGCTTGGCTGGGGTCGGCCGGGTTCACGTAGGCGCGGAACGGGCGGAGGCTTTTGAGCTCTTTCACGAGGTTTTCCGCTTTTTGCAAGGTCATGCTCCGCAGGGGACGCATGCGGGATTGGCTGCTGGTGAAGACTTTTCCCTCCCATTCATAGCTGTAGAGGAGGTCGACCTGGAATTTCGGCGAAGGTGTTTGGTGTTGGGTATAACGGGCCACCTCCGCTTTTTCCAAGACGGCGGAGACCGAGGGCCAGGCCCGGGTGACCTTGACCTTTTGGTAGCCTTGCCAGAGCCAGAGGCAGAAGAAGAGGCCGATGGCGATGCTGACGAGGCCGAAGAGGACTTGCGGGAGGGAGGAGCGGGGCATGCTTTTTTTCAGGTCTCGGGGTTCAGGTTTCAGGTTTCGAGGGTTGGCTGAAGAGGTGGGGCGGCTTAGGGTGGGGGATGAGCGAGATTTCTGCCAAGGTGATGGAGGATATGAAGGCTGCCATGAAGGCTAAGGATGCGGTGACGCTTACGGTCCTGCGAGCGCTGAAGTCGGCCGTCAAGAATGCGGCCATTGAGAAAGGAGGCGCCGGCGCCGAGCTGACCGATCCGGAGGTGACGGCCGTCATCCGCAAGCAGGTGAAGCAACGGCAGGATTCCATCGAGAGTTTTGAGGCGGCCGGTCGAGCTGAGTTGGCCGAGAAGGAGAAGCGGGAGATCGGGGTTTTGGAGGGCTATCTTCCGCAGGCTTTGAGTGAGGCGGAGCTGAGCCAGTTGGTCGAGGAGGCGATCGCTGAGGCGGGCGCCACTTCCATCAAGGATATGGGCGCGGTCATGAAGCTGGCCAATGGGAAGGCGGGGGGACGAGCGGATGGGAAGACGCTGAGTTTGGCGGTCAAGGAGAGGTTGGTCTGAGCTTTTAGCGAGATGTCGGGGGATTTGATTTTGGCGATTGAGTCTTCCTGCGATGAGACGGCGGTCGCGCTGGTGCGGGGTGGGGAGGTGTTGGCGCATCAGGTGGCTTCGCAGGTGGAAGACCATCGGCCCTTTGGGGGCGTGGTGCCGGAGTTGGCTTCCCGTCGACACAATGTGGCGCTGCCGCCTTTGATCCGCGGGGTGGTGGACGAGGCTGCGGTGAGGCTGGTGGAGGTGGATGCGTTTGCCGCCACGAGCGGGCCGGGCTTGGCGAGTTCGCTTTTGGTGGGTTCGACGACCGCTAAGGCTTTGGCGCTTTCTTTGGGCAAGCCTTTCCTGGCGATCAATCATTTGGAGGGGCATTTGCTTTCCCCTTTTCTGGGAGACTCTCAGGGCTTGGTTCCCAATGTGTCTTTGGTGGTCAGTGGGGGGCACACTTTGCTGGTGGAGGTCCGGGACTTTGCGGACTACCGCTTGCTTGGCACGACTTTGGATGACGCGGCGGGGGAGGCTTTTGACAAGGTGGCCAAGATGCTGGGTTTGCCTTATCCGGGTGGCCCGGAGATTGACGAACGAGCTGCTTTGGGGGATGCCAAGGCTTTTGCTTTTCCACGATCGCTCCTGAGCCAGGGTGATTGGCGCTTTAGTTTCAGTGGCTTGAAGACGGCGGTCCTCTATGCCATCCGCGATTTGCAGGAGCCGCTCGCGCCCCGGCTGAACGATCTCTGCGCGTCCTTCCAGGCGGCGGTCGTGGAGGTCCTGGTTTCCAAGACCCTGGAAGCCGCCGAAGGCACGGGGTGTGGCACCGTGACGATGAGCGGAGGGGTCAGTGGCAACCGGGGCTTGCGGCAGGCCATGCAAACGGCTTGTGAAGGGCGAGGCCTGGCGCTGCGCTTGGCTCCGGGGTGGCTCTGCACGGACAACGCTGCTATGATCGCCCAGGTGGCGGCCCTGAAACTGGCCAACCGGGAGACGTCTCCGCTGGAAGAAGATGTGAATCCCAATCTGCGGCTGACGCCTGCCTGAACGATGGAGAAATCGGCCACGCTGTCTGCTCGCCAAGCCACGATCCCGGATTGGCTGCGGGCGCGCTTTTCAGATGGGCATCGGTTTCTGATTCTCTGCGTGGTGGTGGGTTTGCTGTGCGGGTTGGCGGCAGTGGCTTTCCATTGGTCCATCCAGGGCCTTTTTTCTCTAGTCTGGGCGACCGCTAGGTGGCTGGGGGGCTGGCAGTTTGCGGCCTTCATGATTTTGGCCCCGACGCTGGCTGGGCTTTTTGTGGGCTGGGCTTTGCGAGCGCATCCCGAGGCTTCGGGGAGTGGCATTCCCCAGACGAAGGCGGCCTATTTCAATCGATTTGGCGTCATCCGTTTGCGAGATGGTTTTTGGCGTTTTGTTTTGGTGAGCGTGTTTGTGGGTATGGGCAATTCGCTCGGCAGGGAGGGGCCGACCATTCATATTTGTGCCTCGATCGCCTCCAAAATCGGGCAATGGGCCTTTCGCGCCAAAGAGAGGATCCAATCGATGGTGCCCGTGGGCATGGCGGCAGGCATTGCGGCGGCCTTCAATGCGCCGCTTTCGGCCATCACTTTTGTCTTTGAGGATTTGCTGGATGATTTCAGTACGAAGGCGCTCGGGGGCGTGGTGGTGTCGGTGGTGATCGCCGCTTCGGTTTCCCGCATGCTTTTGGGGCACGAGCCGATTTTGGGTGTCAATTTCCCAGACGATTTCACGACCGCCCCTTGGATGTTGATTGCGGTGCCCCTCGGCTTGGCGGCGGGGCTGTTAGGACACGCTTTTGTGGAGGGTCTCTTGCGCACGCGGGCCTTTTGCCAAGAGAAGCTGGTTTTGCCAATGTGGCTGCAACCGGCGGTGGGGGGCGTGCTGGTGGGGCTTTTAGGAATCGGCGTTTGGTTTTGGAGCGGTAGCCTGGATGAGCCGGAGAACGGCATTTTTAGCATTGGGTATGAGAGCCTCGGGCGGGCTTTCCAAGCGGAGATGGTGGTGGGGGTGCTGCTGCTGCTGTTGGTGGGCAAGTTTCTCGCGGTTATCATCAGCTATGCTTCGGGTGGCAGCGGTGGCTTGTTTTCGCCCACTCTTTTCATCGGTGGGATGCTGGGCGGTTTGGCTGGCTTGGGATTGGTCTGGCTAGATGGGGGTTCCCATTGGCTGGTGGTGGCGGAGACGGAGAAGACGATTGGGGCTTGTGTCCTCCTCGGTATGGGAGCGTTTTTCGCCTCGGTCCGACGATGTCCGCTGACTTCGCTCCTGATCCTTTTCGAGATGACGCAGAGCTACTCTCTGATGCTTCCGCTGATGGTGGGCAATATGCTGTCCTTTTACCTCGCCCGGCGTCTCCGGCCGATTTCTCTTAACAACGCGCTCATGATGCAGGACGGCATCACTTTGCGCCGGATGCCGAGCTACCAGGGAATGCGGGATTACCGCAATCTTCCGGTGAGTGCCATCATGACCCACAATGTGCTTCCGGTGAGCGCGCTTCGAAGTGCCCGGGAGTGCCTCGATTGGTTAGAGGAACGTGGCCGACGTTTTCATGGTTACCCGGTGGTGGATGCAGAGGGACGATTGGCGGCGATGGTCATGCACCATGAGCTGCTGGAGGCGGATGATCCTGAAGAGCCGATCGGCGAGTGGTTGGCGGGTCGCCCGCTCTATGTGGTGGGCAATGGGAGCTCGGTTCAGGATGCGGTCCAGCTGATGATCCAGAAGGATGTCCAGCAATTGCCGGTGGTGTTGGATGGTGAGCTGAGCCGACTGGTCGGGATGGTGACCCTGAATGATATCGCTCGGCAGCAAAACGCGGTCGAGATTTCCAGTTAGAGGCCTTGGTTCTTCTACCAAGCGATCGGTTCAACTGGGAGAACGGTCTCAAGACGAAGAAAACCGCAGTGCTTGCACACTGCGGCTTTCATCTCCTCTGTCTGTCTGAACTCCGACGACGTTTAACGACGGCGCCGAATAAAAAGGGATCCAAGACCGAGTCCGAGCAGGGCCACGGCGGAGGGCTCGGGCACGGCGCTCAATTTGAGGTTGTCGATGGCTCCGCTGCCCTTCAGCTCGATGTCGAGCGTTTCGATGAATTCGACTCCCAGGTCGTCGGCCGTCACGAAGTTGAGCCGGTTGGCGGTGTCGTTTCCGAATTCCAGGGTGCCATTGGGGTTGGTCAATCCGGTGTAGAAGGCGATGTCGAGCAGGATCGATCCGTTGACGGTGACTTCAAAACCATTGGTTTCATTGTTTTCGATGTCGAAGACATCAAAGCCGAAACCGGTAATGAGGTCGGGCGCGAAAGCGAAGGAGAGCAGTCCGCCGTCCGCTTCGTCGTCAGGGTTGGTGAAGAGGCCTCCGCTGAAGCTGCTGTTTTCCTGAATGATGAGTAGGTTCCCCGGATCGATGCTGGAGATGTTGCCGCCTGTATAGGGATTGGTGAGATCGGTGGCGTCATCGCCTCCGGTGCCAGGAACGGCGTCCGTGTCATAGAGGACGGCTGCGTCGGGGCCGTTTCCATTGTTGGTAGCACCCACTTTGAATAAAGGGAGGAACTCATCATCGATTTCCTGGCCACCCAAGAGCGGATTGCTCGAGAGGTCTTCCTCGAAGTCGATGGTGAAGGTGAACTGAGCCTTGGACTGAGCCAGGGCGAAGAGAGAGGCGACAGCCGTCGCGAAGATGATTTTTCCAGGATTCATGGTCTGTCAGAAGTTATGGAAATTGATGATTTGAGAGACTTCTCCGATAATTATTACAGAAAATAGAATTCGGGCAAGACGTTTTTGCAAAAATCATAACAAATTTCGTGATTTTCTCATAAATGAGAAGAGCTGAGGCCGAAAGGCCCCGATTTTGGTTGTCGCAGGTATTAGCGGCCGAGGACTTTGGTTCGGACGAGCTGGCCTGCCACCCTGGGGTTGGCCTTGCCTTGGGACTTTTTCATGACTTGGCCGGTCAGCCAATTGAGGAGCTTTTCGTTGCCCCCTTGGATTTCTGCGATTTTTTCGGGGTGCTCGACGATGACTTCTTCGATGAGGGCTTCGATGGCTCCGGTGTCGCTGACTTGTTCGAAGCCTTTTTCTTTGGCGATTTCAGCTGCGGTTTTTTCGGTGCTCTGGACGAGAACTGAAAAGATTTCCTTCCCTTGATTGTTGGAGACGCTCCCGCCTTCAATCAAGTCGACCAATTCCCGCAGGCGAGCCGGGGGGATGGGGCTTTCGGCGATGGGGAGGGCGTGCTCATTGAGGTGGCTTTGGAGATCGTTGATGACCCAGTTGGCGATTTTTTTGGGGACTTTGGCCCCCTCGGCTGCCTGTTCAAAGTAGTCGGCCAAGGGGCGTTCGCTCGCGAGTACGCCGGCATCGTAGTCGCTCACCCGGTAGGTGGCGGTGAAGCGGGCGCGCTTTTCATGAGGCAGCTCGGGCACGAGCGGGGAGACGGCCTCACGGGATTTGCTGGTCCGGAAGGGCAGGAGGTCAGGGCAGGGGAAGTAGCGGTAGTCGTGCGCGTCTTCCTTGCTGCGCATGAGCTGGGTTTCTCCCAAGTCGTCGTCCCAGCGGCGGGTGGATTGGAGCTGGGCTTGGCCTTGGTCGAGTTCCTCGGCCTGCCGGTCGATCTCGAAGTGGATGGCGCGGCGGATGGCGGAGATGCTGTTGAGGTTCTTGAGTTCGATCTTGGCCCCGAGTTCGCGCTGCCCTTCTGGACGGAGCGAGATATTGACGTCGCAGCGCATCTGGCCTTTTTCCATGTCGGCATCGCTCACGCCGCCGTAGACGAGGATTTGTCGGAGAGAGTTGAGGTAGGCCACGGCCTCTTCCGCGCTTTCGATGGCGGGCTCGCTCACGATTTCCATGAGCGGGGTGCCGGCTCGATTGAAGTCGATGCTGCTGTTGCGGGCGTGGTGGGTGGACTTGGCCACATCCTCTTCGAGGTGGATGCGAGTCAGGGGAATGGTGGTGCCGGGGCGGGCGATTTGTTTCTGGTGGTCTTTGGGGTAGGCCAAGTCAGAGAGGGGCACGCCTCCGCCGAGGCAGAGCGGGAGATCGAATTGGGAGAGCTGGTAGTTCTTCGGCATGTCCGGATAGAAGTAGTTCTTCCGGTCCCATTTGCAGACGGGTGGGATGGTGCAGCCGAGCATGAGCCCGGTCAGGATGGTTTTCTCGATGGCACCCTCATTGAGAACGGGCAGGGCCCCAGGCAAGCCAAGGCAGACGGGGCAGACGTGAGTGTTGGGTTCGTCTCCGAAACTGGTCGAGCAAGAGCAGAACATCTTGCTGGCGGTTTTCAGTTGAGCGTGGACTTCGAGGCCGATGGTGACGAGATACGCAGGCATGGAGACGAGGTCTTTAACAGCGAAGAGCGCGAGGGGCGCAAAGAGTTTTTCGGCTAATACCAACCACCAGAATTCACTGGCAGAATGGAGGGGAGGTGTTGTGGGGAAGAGGCGCTGAAGCGCGGGGAAGGAAGAGTCGGTGTCTTTCGAGCTAGCCCTGCGTT
>JBCCJK010000049.1 GCA_039027815.1 Verrucomicrobiota bacterium | reverse complement strand
TTCGGGCCAGACCAAGGCGCGACGAGGGCGCGGTGCAGGCACCGTAACCGAGGAGCAACGCAGGGCTGGCTCGAAAGACACCGGCTCTCCCTTCCCCGCGCTTCAGCGCCTCTTCCCCACATCACCTTCCCTCCATTCTACCAGTGAATTCTGGAGGTTGGTATAAAAACGAAAAAACCCGTGCCCAGCCCTCTGGCTCGGCACGGGTTGGAAAAATGGCCCCTCAGTGGCGGGCGAAGCGAGCGAACGAAGGCTGATGGAAGGCATAGCCCCCGCCAGTGTGACGAAATTGCTCGTGATGATGCTTGGAGGCCACGTAAGCTCGATTCATGGAAGCCCGGACCGCCTGGGTCCGGCGCAACTGCCCCAGCAGAGCTGGTTGGTGGGAAAGACCGCGCACCGCGCACGTGAAGCCATGGGCACATTGGTTCAGCCGATCCACCGCACCGCAATGGAGGGCCAAATTGGGCGCCTTGCGATACTGATCTCGCAGGGCACAGGCCGCTACCGCGTAATGGTGGGCTGTCTTTCTGATTTGAGCCGCCCGCTGACGCGTCACCGGACAGCCATAATTGAGCTGGTGACGGGCGACGTGTTGCAAGCGCTCGGCTTGCCTGGCCAGCTCGAAAACCAGATTGCCGGAAGCATCGCAAGGACGTGCTTGACTGGTTGCGGGAAGCAAGATGGCCGAAGCGACGACCAGGGTTTGGAGTGCAGTTTTGATTCTCATAAGCCTAAGATTGCAGGTTCTCCCCATGGACGGGGCCGGCAAAAAAGGCATTCAAAGTGACTTCCAAAAAAGCAGCCCATCCCCCACCCACCGACCAAAAGAACCGGCCCGATCTAACGAGCACCCGAAACCTGGAACCTAAATCACTCCACCGGCTCAGAAATCCGATTGATGGAGATGAACTCCTCCACCATCTCGACCACCTGTCCAGAACGCATCAAGCTCTCTCCCACCAGAATGGCATCCGCCCCCCCGCGAAAGACCTCGCGCGCATGGGCCACCGTTTTGATCCCACTTTCGCTGATGAGAATGCGCCCCTCCTCGACCTCCTCCGCCAGGGCGTGCGTCGTAGCGAGATCGACCTCAAAGGTCTTGAGATTCCGATTGTTGATCCCGATCAGTCGAGCCGGGCTATCCAGGGCGCGGCGCAGTTCCTCGGCATCGTGCACCTCCACCAAAGCGTCCAAATGGTGTCGGGCCGCCACATCCAAAAGATGGAGTAACTCCTCTTGGGAAAGCGCCGCCACGATCAAAAGGACCGCGTCCGCCCCCGCCACGGCTGCCTCAAAAATCTGCGCCTCGTGGATAATGAAATCCTTTCGCAAACAGGGCAGGGCCACCTCTTGTCGGATCCGGGTCAAATACTCCAAGCGACCTTGGAAGAACTCCTCATCGGTCAGGATGGAGAGGGCATGTGCTCCCGCCGCCGCGTAGGTCTTGGCGATCTGGACCGGGTCGAAGTCGGGCGAAATCACCCCCGCCGAGGGCGAAGCCTTCTTGACCTCCGCGATCAGGCGGAGGCACTCGCCGTTGGAATCGAGCGCCGCCTCAAGCGAACGATAGTCATTCCGCTCGAGCGCCGCCACCCGCAGAGTCTCCGCCCTCGCCAAGAGTGGCTGAATTTCCCGGCGCTTGTGGGCGATGATTTCGGCGAGTCGGTCCATTTTGGGCATCTGGCCACCGCCACAAAAACTGCTTGCGCGGGGAGCGGAACCGTCCATAGATATCGTCCCGCTGCAAGGCAAAAAGCGGGTGTAGCTCAGTGGTAGAGCGCCACCTTGCCAAGGTGGATGTCGACGGTTCGAATCCGTTCACCCGCTCCAAATTTCCGCTTTGATCGCCTAGGCAGTCGCCATGGGTGCCTTTTGAGCCGTGGTAAGCCAGCCAAGATCCTGCATTTTGGATCAACGGATCACGTCCACTTGCAAGTCTCTCATAGAGCAGAGTCCCTGGAAGTCGCCAAAGCGCAGGAGTGGGGCAAGGAAGTTGCGCTTCGGGGACTTCGGGGGGCTTTGCTCCCTGAGAGACCTGCGCGTCGAGGTCGTGAGGGGGTGAGTTTTGGTTGGTTTCGGGTTTCAGGGGAGATTCACGCGGCCGTTCGGCCAGTGGATCGGGCGGCCTGGTGGGACTACGGCAGATGTTGCTGGATTGCGGTTTTGAGGGGGCCTCTTGCACGAGAGGCCAGGGTTTCGTTGCCGTAGGCGACACAGACCAGGCCACTGGTGGTGTCGAGCAGTTGGTCGCACGGGCCGCCGAGCGGATGTTCGATGATGCCCCCGAGTTCTTGGAAGAGGAGAATTGTGCAGAGGTCGTAGGCGTGGCAGGGGAGCCCCTGGGTGAATCCAGTGGCTTGGTAGGCGAGCGGTCGGAGGTCGGCCACCATGCGATACTTGCCGGTGAGCAGTTCATAGAGGTAGCCGCCGCAGCTGATGTATTGGTCTTCAAAGATGGGGCGATTTCGAGGAATGGCCGGGGTACGGGGGTGAATCGCGTCCCAGAAGGTTTCTTCGATCTCGGCGAGCCTGGCCTTCGCTTCCGGAAAGAATCGGGCGAACCAACTGAAGCCTCCCAGGAAATCGGTGGCGGTGGAAGGGCGCGGGGTGAAGGGCTTGGTTTTTCCTGTAAGGAGGTTTTCCCGTTCGGCGAGGACGCCCTGGCCACGAATCCCGCTCAGGGTGTCGGCCAGATATTGCCGGGTGGTGGGCAATTCGGTCATGACGGCGACCTCGAGGTGACTCAGCCGGGTTTGGGCCTCCCCTTTTTCCGGCGCCAAGGCGGCCAGGAACCAGGCGGGGCGGAGGTCATACATGAGGCCTCGGGTGCCATCGATGGGATCGATGATGAGTACCCATTTGGCCGCGGCGGCTTGCGAGGGGAAGAGGGTGCGCTCTTCGATGCCTTCCATGACCAGCCGGACGGGTTCTTCTTCGGGCCAGTGATCCGATAGCCAGGCCAGGAGCTGAGGCTCGACCGCGGCGTCGATTTCGTAGATGGTGTCGGCAGCGGTTTCGTGCGCGACGGCGGCCAGGTTCCGGGTGGCATCGGCCCGGGCGGCCACCACGGCCTCCCGGGTGAGTTGGCCGAGTTGGCAGAGAAGTCGGCGGAAGTCTTCTTTCGTGGTGGTCCCCATGGTGCTGAGATACCTGAAGCGAATCCGGGTTCACTTCAACTTCGGTAGCCGAGTCGGGAGGCGGGGGTTTCAGTGCAAGCCGAGTTTTTCCAATTTTGGGGGGATGCTGAAGGCGCAGTAGGGGTTGGCGGGGTTGTTTTTCCAGAAGTCTTGGTGGTAGGTTTCAGCGGGGTAGAAGGTGCTGGCGGGGGTGATTTCGGTCACAATCGGCCGGTCCCACCATGCGGCGGCTTTGGCTTGGACGGCTTCGGCCACCACGGCCTGCTCTGGGTGGTGGGTGAAGATGGCAGAGCGGTATTGGGTGCCGACGTCGTTTCCCTGGCGATTGAGCTGGGTGGGATCGTGGAGTTGGAAAAATTTTTCGAGGATGGTTTCGAAGGAGACGATTTCGGGGTCGTAGATGAGCTGCACGACTTCGGCGTGCCCGGTGGTGCCGGTGCAGATTTGCTCGTAGGTGGGGTTCGCGTTTTGCCCGCCCATGTAGCCGGAGGTGACGTGGAGGACGCCTTCGATCCGCTCGTAGACGGCTTCGACACACCAGAAGCAGCCGGCGCCGAGGGTGGTGACTTCTTGGTGGGGGGCGGGTTGGGGGGCGACGGCGGGTGTTTTGTCCATGGCGCGGGTGGGGAGCAAGGGGAAGGCGAGGAGGCTTCCTAGAGTGACGAGCAAGGTGGAGATAAGGATTCGCCGAATCATGCTGGATACGAGCGGGGCGGGCGGTCTTTCATTCCCGATCGGCGGAGATTGGAATGAGGTCGACGGCGACGTCCAGGTAGTGGCTTTCGGGTCCGAGGAGCACGCCTTTGACCGGCGAGATGTCGGAGAAGTCCCGTCCGTAGCCGATGACGACATGCTGTTCTTTGGGGATGAGGTTGTTGGTGGGGTCAAATTCGACCCAGCCTAGCTGGGGGTCCCAGACGGCATACCAGGCGTGGGAGGCGTCGGCGCCTTGGAGTTTGGCTTGGCCTGGTGGCGGGAGGGTTTCGAGGTAGCCGCTGACGTATTTGGCGGGCAAGCCCAGGCTGCGGAGGCAGCCGAGCGCGATTTGGGCAAAGTCTTGGCAAACGCCTTTCCGGACTTGGAGGGCTTCTTCGATGGGGGTGGCGATGGTGGTGAAGCCGGAGACGAATTGGAAGTCTTTGTGGATGCGAGCCATGAGGTCGGCCGCGCCTTCGAGGAGGGGGCGGCCTTTGGGGAAGGAGGGTTTGGCGTAGGCGAGGAGTTCAGGGCCGGGCTGGATGAGCGGGGAGGGGAGGGCGTATTGGCGTTCGCTGAGAGGCGTTTCCACCCGGCGCACGGTTTCGGCGACTTTTTCCCAGGGCTGGCTTTGGGCGAAGTTCAGTCCAGCGAATCGCGGGCTGGTTTCGACTTGGCACTGGGAGGTGATGGTGAGTTTTTCGTGGGCTTTGTCGATGACGAAGAAGTTCACCTGGTTGCCGAAGAAGTCGCGATGCTCGTTGCGACTGGCCGGCTGGGGGCTGACGTGGAAGCGGTAGTTTTTCCGCTGTTGCCCTGGGAGGCGGAGGGGCTTCAAGCGCGCGTGGTGGTAGCTGATGTCGATCCGCTCGCTGTAGCGATAGGTGGTGACGTGTTTGACCTGGTATTTCATCCGGTGACGGTTTGGGTCCGGGCGTGCCGGAAGTAGGTGGAGTGGATGACGCTGGAGATTTTCTCGAGGCGCTTTCCTAATTCCTTCAGGAGGTCGTCGAGGGCTTCCCGGCGGCCGTCCCGGGAGGCGCTCAGCTCATTGACATCGCAGAGCTGGAGCCGGGTCTCGGCGTCGAGGGCGAGGCATTCCTCTTGGCTGAGTCGCTCAGAGGCGGGACGTGGGAGGGCACCGAGGTGGCGCTGCAAGCGCTGGATTTGGTAGAGAAGGGATCGGGGGTTGTCTGTGGCCAGCAGGAGCAGTTCGATCATGCTGCTGGCGGTGGGCTGCGTGAGGTAGCGGCGGCGATGGGTCGCCATGCTGTCCGAGAAGCGGAGGACGGCTTCGCGGATGTGGTAGTTGACGCTTTCGGTTTCCTTCTTCACGAGGGTGGAGCGGAGGAGGGAGATGAGCATTTGGGAGCGTTCAATGCGGCGGCCGATGTCCAGGAGGCACCAGCCGGCTTCGCGGGTCATGTTTTCGAGATTGAGCCCGGTGAAGGCGTTCAGGAGGGTGAGGAGGCGGGCGAGGTCGGGGGGGTAGTGGAGCAGGTCGTAGCTGGTGTCCCCTTCGACCATTTTCCAGTGTTCGGTGGCTTCATCAATGGTGCGCCAACTTTCAGCCGACCAGAGATCACGCACGGCGTAGGCGGCCAGGCTGAAGCCGCTCAGTTTCCCGCTGAGGGAGCCGCTGCGATGCTGGTCCACCAGGAGGGAGCGGATTTCGGCGGCCGCTTGGTCGAGCTTGGTTTCCGGTGAGAGGGCTCGCTGGGGCGGGGAGACGAGGACTTTGAAGGCGGCTTGTAGGAGGAGTCGCAAGGAGGGGCTGATTTGCTCCGCGCCGGTGTGGAGTTCTTCGGCCCAGGTGCCTAGGATGACTCGGAGGAGTCGGACGGTACCTTCCGTCCGCTCGGCGTAGCGGCCGGTCCAGAAGAGGTTTTCCCCGGCTCGGCTGGGCAGCTTGCGTTGCTGTGCCAGCACGGCGCCGTCCCGCCCGCTCGACCAGAGGGAGACGTAGGGCTCGGTGCCATCGCCGACGACCCAGGTGTCTTTAGAGATGCCCCCAGATTGGCCGGAGACGAAGTAGTGTCCTTCCTGCGGGGCGCTGCGGCTGAGCCCGCCCGGCATGACGCGGTAGTTCTGGCCATCGCTCCCGACGTAGGTCCGCACGACGGTGTGTCGGGGTTGAAGTTGGTTCCCCACGAGGGAGGGGGCGGTCGAGAAGCTGACGTGTTCTTGCCCGAGGTAGAGCCAGGGCTTGGCTTCGATGCGGGCCCGCAGGTCGCTGCGCTGGGAGGCGGAGAGCTGTTCCCCAAAGACGGTCCCGTAGTTGGGCGAGCGGTGGATGGTTTTGATGACGAGGCGCTCCAGGTTTTCGAGGACGTAGTGGCACTCTTTTTTCTGTCCACACCACCAGGTGGCGGCCGAGGGGAGGATGAGTTCTTCCCCGCGCAGGCGTTGGCAGATGCCGGGGAGGAAGGCCATGAGGGCGGGATTTTCCAGGAGGCCGGCCCCGAGGGGGTTGGCGATGGCGACTTGGCCCGCGCGGACCGCTTCCAATAGCCCAGGGACGCCGAGCTGGGAGTCAGGGAGGAATTCCAAGGGATCGCAGAATGGGGCATCGACCCGGCGGAGGATGACGTCGACTTGTTCCAAACCTTCGAGTGTCTGGATCCAGACTTTCCCATCCCGCATGGTGAGGTCCTGGCCTTGGACGAGGGTGTAGCCGAGGTAGGAGGCGAGGTAGGCGTGCTCGAAGTAGGTTTCGTTGAAGGGCCCCGGAGTCAGGAGGACGGTGCGGGCTTCGTCCCGTGGGCTGAGGGAGGAGAGTCCCTGTTTGATGGCGCGGTAGAAGCCAGCCAAGCGGCGGATGCGGCAGCGGTGAAAGAGGCCGGGCATGACGCGGGTGGTGATTTCCCGATTTTCGAGGGCGTAGCCACTTCCGGAGGGGGATTGGGTGCGGTCGTTGATGACCCACATCCGCCCATTCGGCCCGCGGGCGATGTCGGCCGCGGTGAAGAAGATGGGGTGAGAGGAGCCGGTTTCGATGTTTTGGCAGGCGCGCAGGTAGTCTTGGTGCTGGTAGACGATTTCCATCGGCAGAAGTCCCTCTGCGATGAGCCTTTGGGAGCCGTAGAGATCGCGAAGGATTTCCGCTAGGAGTTCACTCCGCTGGATGAGCCCCGTTTCCACGATGGCCCAGTCTGACTGGGTGATCAGGAGGGGCATGGGATCGAGGGTCCAGGGGCGATTTCGTCCGCTGGGGTCGCCGTGGACACTGTAGGTGACCCCGTTTTCACGGATCATGCGCTCCGTCTCCGTCCGCAGCCGTTCCATGGAGGTGGGGTCGAGGTGGCTGAAGTGGCGAAGAAGTTCTTCCCAGCCGGGCAAGATGGAGCCATCCGTTGCCAACATTTCGTCATTGGCCGAGAAGAGGCGATGGTAGTCCGAGGCGAGGGGGGCACCTGGGGTGAGGGACTGGGATTGAGACTGGCTGAGGGGAGACATGATCTGGGCGGGCACTTTTACTCGCCTTGCTGTCGCTTCGCCAACGCGGAGACGATCGAGGAGTAGTGGGCGGGAGGAAGCGCTTTTTGTTCCTGGCAGAGCAGGTCTGCCAAAGTCGTTTCGGTGACCACTTTGACCGGCCCTTTTCCTTTGAGACGCAAGTCGTAGCCGGGAATGAATAGGACGGGGATGACGGGGACGGTTCCCTGGGCGGCGGAGGAGAGCCAGGAGGAGAGGAATTGGGAGTGACGGCGTGTTTGCGAAAGGAGCTCGCCATGGGTTTCGCCCCAGGGAAAGGTGATGGTCAAGGCCTCTCCGTCCACGAGGGCTTGGCGGGTGGCTTTGCGGCGGAAGAGGAGGGGCTGGAGGCTTTCGGGAGGGAGAGGCGGGAGGACATTGACGGCGAAGACGCCCGTGAGCGTGACGATGATTTGGTCGAATGTGAATTGGGAGCCGGGGCGGTCATGGAAGGTCAGTCCGTGGTAGAGCTGGGCCTCTGGGCCAACGAGGTGGGGCAGTTCCCGGCTGACTGCTTCGCAGGTGGCCAGGCGGAGTTGGTGGTGGCGGATTTGACGTCGGAGCAGGGTAGAGCGACGAGCAAATAAGACCGCCGGAGCGACCACTCCTACCGCCATGAAAGCGCGAAAGCCGATCTCCCAGGTGGAGGATTCGAAGGAGTAGGGCATCAGCTGGAAGGCCACCCCGAGCGCGGTCAGCAGAAAAAGCCAGAGACCGGTTTCGTCCTGGCGCAGGCGGAAGTTCTCCAGCTCCTCTTGCAGCTTGCGCCCCGGGGGAGGCCGGAAACGATCGAGAAAGGAGAGATCACGAGTGGCCTTTTGGCGTCGGCTCTCGCGATGAGCGATGATGAGAGTGAGGCCTAGCGGGAGGCCGAGAAGAAGGCTCCAGACAAAGTTCTCATAGGCACCAAACATCGCTTGCGAGAATCTACAGGGAAAGCCCCCGAGACGCAGCTGAAAGATCCAGGAAGTTGGCTCGGTTGGTGGCGGGTCTTTGTGATTTGGGAGAGAGGGCCGATTCTACGCCAGGGACTCTTCGATGACGGCCGCGTTCGTGAGAAGATCCATGAGCGCCAAGATGCCGACGAGCCGGCCTTCGTCATCCAGCACGATGCCTTTGAATCGGCCAACCCGGACCATGGATTCGAGCGCTTGGCCGATTTTTTGATCCTCCCGGCAGAGGGGGAGTTGGAACGGGGGGAGGTCATTCAGGAGGGTGCGGCCCGTGACTTCGGCCTTCTTGAGGTAGTCGAAGAAGTCTTCCCGATGAAGGCAGCCGTGGAAGGTCCCATCGCTCTTGATCATGGGGTAGACCGAGTGGCGGCTTTTTTTGAAGAGGGCCAGGGCGTCATCCACGCAGCTATCCACGGAGAGACTGGTGACTTTGCGATTCATGGCGCTGGCGACGGAGCGTTCGATGGCACCCTCCGGCAGCTTTTGCTCGATATTGCGCATTTCGTCTTCGGCCGAGGACTGGGCGGTGGTCTTGGCGAGGATCCGACGGAAGCGGCGGCTGCCTTCCAAGATGGGCATGATGGCCGGGCCGCTGGCTGAGAGCAGTACGGTGCGCTCGGCGGCGATGGCGTCGAAGAAGTAGCCAGTTTTGTGAACGAGGGCTCTTTCCCCGAAAAAGTCGCCCGGGCCGATGGTGCGGACGACTCGGCCGTCCTGGAAGAGTTCGATTTTTCCACGCTGGACGACGTAGAGCGAGAAGGCCGGGTCGCCGGTCGAGAAGAGGTGGTCTCCCGGCTCCAAGTGCACGCTGGTGAGGAGTTTGGTGTAGCGCGGGTTGAGCAGGTTGATGTCGCGTGGGAAGAAGAGGTCGAGAGACCAATCAAGGGTGACGCGCAAGCGACGCTCGATCCCGGGCAGCTTGGCCAGGTAGATGGTCCGCCACATGAACCAGGCCAGGAAGCCTGAGAAGTTGAGGCCCATGATTTCGGCGACGGCGGTGCGGTGCCCAATCGAGGCCAGCTCGCCCAGGCCTTTGAAATTGAAGGGCCGAGTGGGCTTGCCCGCCAGGACGGCCCCGAGGTTCTTGCCGCAGTGGAGGCCGTGGCGCATGGCGAACTGGGCCGTTTCTGGGCTGATTTCTGCATCGGCGTCGGGATTGTGAGCGCAGTCGCCAATGGCCCAAAGGTCGTCTCGTCCGGGGACGCGGAAGTGGGCGTCGGTGGTGATGCGGTCCCGCTGGTGCTGAAGCTGGTAGGTTTGGCAGAGTCGCCGCACGAGGGAGTTGGGCGCGTTACCGACGGTGCTGACGGTGGTGTTGGTCTCGATGGTCGAGCCGTCATCTAGGTAGACGCGGGTGGCGGTGACGGCGCGGACGCGTCGTTCGAGATGGAATTCCACGCCCCGCTCTTCCAGCTTGCGGCGGGCATACTCTGCGAGTCGCTCGCCCAGGGCGTTCAGGATTCGGCTGCGCGAATGGATGACAATGACGCGGATTTGGCTTTCCTCGACGTGATGATAGAACCGCGTCATCGAGACCAGCATGTCATGGATTTCGCCCGCGGTTTCTACTCCGGAGTAACCGCCCCCGACCACCGTAAAGGTCAGCAAGCGCTCCTTGATTTCGGGGCGGGTCTCGACATTGGCCTCCTCCATGCGGGAGATGACGGTGGAGCGCAGCGCGATGGCGTCCCCCACATTCTGCATGAGAAAGGCGTGCTCGGGCATGCCGGGCACGCGGCTGAGGTCGACCTCAGCGCCTAGCGCCAGCACGAGGTGATCATAGGTCAGCTTCATGCCGGTCGAAAAATGCCCGGTGTTCACAAAAATCGACTTTTCCTCCAAGTCGATGTCCATGACCTCGCCCCGAAAGACATCCGCGTGGCGACAGAGCATCCGAATGGGGTTGATGACATGGCCGGGCGAAAGCGAACCGCCTGCCACCTCCGCCAACATCGGCTGAAAGACCATGTGATTCTGCTCCGAGACGATCCCCACGGTCTGATCCGTTTTCCGCAGTTGCTTGCCTAGTTCCTTGGCGCAGTAGACGCCGGCAAATCCGCCGCCGAGGACGACGACATTCAGGTGAAGCTGATTTTGGAGAGTGGGTCGAGACATGCCGTGGTCGGGAAGAACTCCAAACAGAAGCAAGAAGTGGTGCTCTGCCGCAAAAGAATGGCCGAGATTGGCGGTGGCTTGTGCTTTTGGCCAGTCCGAAAAAAGGGAATTCTCATTGATCTTTCCCGGCCGTCCTCCTAGGCTGGCGGCTGGTTATGGGGAAGCAAGCGTTAGGCAAAGGGCTGGGAGCCTTGATCAACAAGGGGGACCAAAGCACGCCTTCCCGGGCGACCGAAGGCGCCAGCGAGGCCGCCGACAATCAGGTCCAACGCATCGAGCTGAGCCGCATCACCCCCAGCCCGCTCCAGCCCCGGAAGTCTTTTCGTGAAGAGGTCTTGAACGAGTTGGTGGAGTCCATCCGGCAGCACGGGGTCATCCAGCCGCTCATTTTACGACGAGTGGACGGTAAGTTGGAGCTCATCGCCGGGGAACGTCGCTTCCGCGCCTCCAAACTGGTGGGCGTGGCAGAGGTCCCCGCCATCATCCGAGAGGCCAGCGACCAGGACGTGCTGGAGATGGCCCTCATCGAGAATCTCCAGCGGGAAGATCTCAATCCAGTGGAAGAGGCCCAAGCCTATGTCCGCCTGGCCAAGGAATTTGGCTTGCGCCAGGAAGACATCGCCAAGCGGGTTGGCAAAAAACGCACTACCGTGGCCAACTCCATGCGGCTGATCGAGCTGGAGGCCAGCGTGCAAGACCTTTTGGCCAGCGGGCTCATTTCCGTAGGCCATGCCAAAGTCATCCTGGGCCTGAAATCCGATGAGCACCAGCCGGTGGTGGCGGACCTCGTCGTCCGCAAGAAACTGACAGTCCGGGCCACCGAAGCGGTGGTGGCCGATTTCAATGACGCCAAGGGCGGGACGCGACGAGGTGCCCGAAATGGCCTCGGGACAGCCAGCCAGCTCCCGCCAGCCTTGGCCTCGGTGCAGAGCCGGCTTCGCGACCATCTCTCGACCCAAGTTCGCATCCAGCATGGGGAGAAAAAGGGGCGCATCGAAATCGAATACTACGGAAGCAGCGATCTCAATCGCTTGCTCGACTTCCTCGGGCTGGCGGATGAGGACTACTGAGCGGGGCTTGCTGGTCGTCCTGGCCCTGGCGACGCTGGCCTGCGGGCCACAACCGGCCGCCGACTCCGCTTCGGGAGTGGAAGAGGCCTTCGACCAGGAGCAGGCTTTCGCGGATCTCGCGGCCATCGTCGGGCTCGGGCCCCGCACCCCAGGCTCCCCAGGTCTTCAGGCTACCCGGGACTATCTTCTCCCTCGCTTGCAAGCGGCTGGGTGGAGCGTGCAAGAGCAAGCTTTCCTATCGGCGACGCCGCGAGGCGAGATCGAATTCGTGAACGTGCGCGCTCGCTTTGGGACGGAGGACTTCCAAGGCTGGGATTCGGTGCGGGCCATTCTTGGCGGACACATCGACACCAAGTTTTATGACGAGTTCGTCTTCGTCGGCGCGAACGACGCGGGCTCCAGCACGGCCCTGCTGCTGGAAGCCGCCCGAGCCCTCGCGACCAAGCCAGAGCTGGCCCGTCAGGTGGAGCTGGTCTGGTTTGATGGAGAGGAAGCCATCGTCAACTACACCGCTACTGACGGGCTCTATGGCAGTCGATTCTACGCCCGGGAGCTGCGGAAGCGGCCCCTGGCCGAGCGCCCTGCCTTCGGCCTGATTGTGGACATGGTGGCCGACAAGAATTTGCGGATTGCGCTCCCTTCCGACACCCCGGGCTGGATGCGGGAAGGAATCTTCCGGGCCGCGCGGGAAGTGAACGCTCGGGAGGTCTTTCGACTGCACCACGGGACTGTCCTCGACGATCATGTGCCCCTCCAGCAGGCGGGCGTTCCCATGGCCAATCTCATTCAGATCAACCTCGTGATGTTCCCGAGCTACTGGCACACGGCCGAAGACACCTTGGACAAACTTTCCGCGGAAAGTCTGGGCAAAAGTGCCCGGACTGCCCTCCGATTTCTGGAGAACTTTCTCTTGCGGGAACCGAGGAAATGAGTAGCCTCCCACCCCTGCGAGCGAGGCCTCTCGCCGCACTTTTTCAAGCGCCCGTAGCTCAACTGGATAGAGCGTCTGACTACGGATCAGAAGGTTAGGGGTTCGAATCCTCTCGGGCGTATTTTCTCTCGCATGGCTGAGAGAATGGCTGAAAAGGGGAAGCTCCCAAAACGGTGCCTTTCCTTGACCGAGCGTGTTCCATCGACTCTAGGGTCGCTTCGCGGCCGGACTCCGCCGTGGAATCGTTTCAGCTGACGGTGAGGGATTGGCCATTCTCGCTCGCCGAGAGAGTTTCCACAAAGGGCACCGCCACCTTGGCCCATTCCTCAGTCGAAGGATAGCTCGCGGCTCCCTCGCCCCAAGCGCTTCGCAGCATATCGGTATCGATGACTCCTGGGTTGAGAGCGATGCTGGCCAAGCCCGGTGGCAATTCTTGGGCAAGAGCTTGGCTCAAGCCCTCGATGGCAAACTTCGTCGCGCAGTAAGGAGCGACCTCTGGGGAAGTGCTCCGACCCCACCCCGAACTGAGGTTCACCACCACCCCGTGCCCGCGCGCGATGAGGCTCGGCACCACCAAGCGGATCATCCGCTGCACGCCCTTGAGATTGACATCGATGACCTGGGAAAACTCGGCTTCCGAAACTTTCCAGAGGGGGGCGGGCTGGTTCAGGAGAGCGGCATTGTTCAGCAAGAGATCGGGCGCGCCGGTCCTCTCCAAGGCCTCCTGCACCCAAGCCAACGCCGAGGCTTCCTGACTGACATCGAGAGCGCCAAAAAAGTGAGGCGCGGAGAAAGCGCCCTGCAACTCGGCCAGCTGGGACGAGCCGCGCCCCCCGCCGGCCACGGTCCAGCCGCGAGCGGCCAAGCCTTCGGCCCACGCCCTCCCGAGGCCTCGGGTGCACCCTGTGATCCAAACGACTTTGCCCATAGCTTACCCTAGCATGAGGAGGAGGAAGTTGTCACTTTTAGGAAAAGACGTATCTTTCAGACTTCCTGCGAAGCGCCCTTAGCTCAGCTGGATAGAGCATCGGATTTCTAATCCGAGGGTCGCAGGTTCGAGTCCTGCAGGGCGTGCTTCTTCGCGCTGGGACCGGGGTCCAGGGTCATTCGGAGAAGAGGAGGGATTGAAGATTCTTGTGGGAGGAGGATCAAGCCTGTAGCTTTCGGTTCGATCCGGCGTTCTCCCTCACTGGTGGTGCGAGCGCCAGGCTGAAGTGATCTCCCTAATACCAAGCTCCAGAATTCACTGGAAGAATGGAGGGAAGGTGTTGTGGGGAAGAGGCGCTGAAGCGCGGGGAAGGAAGAGCCGGTGTCTTTCGAGCCAGCCCTGGGTTGCTCCTCGGTTACGGTGCCTGCACCGCGCCCTCGTCGCGCCTTGGTCTGGCCCGAAATCCACTCGGCCAT
>JBCCJK010000048.1 GCA_039027815.1 Verrucomicrobiota bacterium | reverse complement strand
TTGACTTCCCAAGGCTCCTCCAATCCCAATAGCTGGCCGTAGTGTTCATTCAGGGTGTTGCTCCAGTTCATGCCCCCACTCTGGGAACCCTTTTCCCTTGCTCAAGCTCACTTCTCTCCCATTATTTTCCGCGAAGAGCCCAAAAAAGCTTTCAATAAATCTCCTATAAAATCGACATCTTTTGATAGATTAAAGAGAATAGGTTCTTTAACGAAAGCGAATCTGACTTCTTTCAGAATAAAGCGCCCTTTTCGAAAAACCAATCAGCTTAGCTCATCTGATACAAAGCAAACCCAGAATGAAAGCCCCCTCTGCCTACAGCTCTGGCAGCTGGTTACCCGGCGCATTCCAAAGAAATCTTGGCCAACAATTCATGACTCTCCCCTCCATGAAGCACCCGCATGTCCTCGTCTGCATTGGCGGTTTCAATGCAGGCGTAGTGGAGATAGCCATCATCCGGCATGTCCTTGAAATCGGCTGCCTGTTGCTTCCACGCATTCCAAACCACCGTGGTAGCGCTGCCTTCGGACTCAATTTTGATGGTCCGGTCCCAGCCCCGGTCCACCAAGCGGGTCCGACGAGGGGCCGCGAGGTAGACCCGATTGATCCATTGATCAAAGTCCAGTGAACGCCCCTCAGCTGGTTTGCGGACAAAACCCTCGGCGGCGTCGATGAACTCCTTTTGCTCAAGTCCTACGACCGACACCTGATCGATCCCCGAGACAGCAAAGTAACTATGGAGTGCCCCGCCCATTCGAACCGACTCCCGCTCCAGATTGACATAGGTCAGGGCCATCTCCAGTTCGGTCCCAATCACGACCTTAAAAACAATCGTAAAATCATACGGCCAAATTTTCCGCAAGACCTCATTTGCGTGGAGGGAGAAGAGAAGTTGCGTGCTGCCGGTCGGCAAATCATAGGCTCCATCGAAGCGCCAGAAGCGATTTCGGACAAAGCCATGAAAGGGCTTGCTGGAATCCTCGGGGTGGGTGCCAAACCAAGGACTGCAGAGCGGGACGCCCCCCCGGATGGCTTGGCCTTCTTGGAAAATGGCGCTGGGGCTGGTGTAGAGGACTGGCTGCTCCCCATGGGGCACGAAGTCGATCAAGTGGGCACCATGCAGGGCGAGGGCAGCCGTTGCCTGCGCATTCTTGATCCGAAAGAGGGGATAGTCCGCCAGGGAGTCATCGAGTTGGACAGAAGCCGGGAGGGCAGCAAGCTGGTCAGGGGTTAGGGGCATGCTTGAGTCTATCCTCGGACTCGCCTTCGGGAAAAGAAGAAAAGCGGCCTCTAGCTTCCCGGGGAACGGGAAGCCGTCCGAGCAGCGTAGCGCTGCATATTGGTGATGAAGGTGGGGTTCTCCTCGCCCCGATAGAAGGTCTGAAAGGCCATCTTGGCCGTGAGATTTTTGGCGTTGGGGGATTTCTGGATCTCCGCCCTGTAGTAATCAATCCGCGCCAGGAAGGCCTTCCAAGTCGGCCCCGGCTTGCCGTTGTCCAAGAGGAAGTGCGGACAGTTCTTGTGAGGGCTGTCGGTGTAGCGATGACGTGGCCAGTGGTAGTGAGGCACAATCTTGCTGGTCGGGATATCGTGGGCCTCGGCGACCGAAGCGGCCAGGCGGGCCGTCCGATCGACCGTCCGGCCTCGGTGGTTGCCCGCGTTTTCACACATTTCGATTCCAATAGAGTAGCGATTGCCCGGGCCATCGAAGTCGGCATGCTCGCCCCTCTCTCCCGTCGGCAAATGCTGGACCACGTAGCTTTCATCCACCGTGAAATGCCAGGTCAAGTAGCCCAACGAATTGCGCCCCCGCAAGGCCCCTCGCTTAAGCGCCAAGGCGTGGCGATGGGCATCCGCTCCTTGGGAGTAATTTTGCGTGGAATGGATGGTGATGTAGCGCGGTTCCATCGGCCGATGTTTCCAACGGCCTTTGCGACCTTGGACAATCATGTCCTGATCGAGATTGAGAGAGGTGAAGAGGGTCTCCGGGGATGGCGCCACCCTTGGACTGGGCAAGTAAGTCAGCTGGGAAGTCTGGCAAGCTGTCAGGAGGAAAACCATTCCCAAAAGCGAAAGACGAGATGGTGCCTTCATAATCAATAATTGAACACGCTTCCATAGATAGAGCAGAAGGCGTGCGAGGAAAAGAAGCTTTCTTTTAGAAAGCCATCCCCTAGCCCCGGCGCAACTCCACCCAAGTGGCTCCCCAGCCTCCTTCCCCCTCAGGAGCCGGCCACTGGAACGCCACCACCTCTGGCAAGCGTGCCAAAAGCTGGTGCACCCCCGCCCGCAAAGCGCCGGTGCCTTTGCCGTGGACGACCCTCACCCGAGCCAACCCCTTTTCTCGACAAGCGCGAAAATACTCGGGGAGCAACGACCCGATCTCATTCGGGCGGAAGGTATGGAGATCGATTTCGTCCGTGATGGGGACTTCGATCGGCCTCTCCTCAGGCAGATCCATGCGCCTTTAGAAAGTGGCGGAGGAAGTCTCGGCACTGGGGTCGGGCGGGATGGCTGCCGACATCAACCGGCCCGCGGTTCCCACCGCCGCCCCTGCCGCCTTCACTGGTACGGCGGCCAATCCACAGCCCCCAAGAAAAAGACATCCAAAGACGAGAAGCAAAAGAGACCACGGGCGCATCGTGGAGACTTCCCCGACCGGGAATTCCTGTCAACGTGTTCTCAGCCCAGCGTTGACAGACAAGGACCAAGCGTGCTAAAACAGAGGACGTGAGCGTTCAAACGAACAACCCCATCCATGAGACTCTCCAACGAGTTTTCGGCTTCGCGGGCTTCCGCGCGCACCAACGGGAGATCGTGGAAGCGCTTCACACGGGCCGCGATGTCTTTGCTGTCATGCCGACTGGGGCTGGCAAAAGCCTCTGCTACCAACTGCCCGCCCTCCTGACCGAGGGAACGGCCGTGGTGGTCAGTCCCCTCATCGCTCTCATGAAGGACCAAGTGGACGCCGCCCGCCGGAATGGAATTCGAGCGGATTACGTCAATAGCACACTCGAGCCCGAGGAGCGTCGCGCCGTCGCTCAGCGTTATCAGCAAGGCGCGCTCGATCTGCTCTACCTCGCACCCGAACGCCTCTTAATGGAGGGTTTCTTGGAGCGCCTGCGGGCTTGTCCTCTCGGCCAACCGGCTTTCTTTGCCATCGACGAAGCCCATTGCATCTCGGAATGGGGACACGACTTCCGCAAAGACTACCTCGGTCTGGACCAGCTCCGGGCCTCCTTTCCTGAGACCCCGATCGCCGCCTTCACGGCCACCGCCACCGAGAAAGTGGGAGGGGACATCGAGAGGCGACTCCAGTTGCGGGATCCCTTCGCGGTGAGGGCTTCCTTCAATCGACCGAATCTCTACTATGAGGTGCGGCCGAAAAAACGCGTCCGCCAGCAAGTCGCCGACTTCGTGGCCAAGCGTCGCGGGCAGAGCGGCATCGTCTACCGGGCCACCCGCAAGGAGGTCGAAGCCACCGCAGAAGAATTGGCCACTCAAGGGATCGCCTGCACGGCCTACCACGCCGGCTTGCCGGACGAGCGACGGGCGCAGGCCCAAGAGGCCTTTCTACGAGGCGAAGCCGAGGTCGTGGTGGCCACCATCGCTTTTGGCATGGGGATCGACAAACCAGACGTCCGCTTTGTCGTCCACGGCGACCTCCCGAAAAACCTCGAAAGCTACTACCAAGAAACTGGCCGAGCCGGGCGCGATGGGGACCCCGCCCACTGCACCCTCTTCTACGGGCGGCAAGACGCCATGATGCAGACCCGCTTTCTCGATGAAATCGAGGAGGAGGAAGAACGGGACGCAGCCCGCAAGCGACTCCGGGCCATGGAGCGCTTCGCTCAAAGCACAAGTTGCCGGCGCAAGGCGCTTCTCTCCTACTTCGACGAAGAGCTTCAGGGAGAATGCACCGGCTGCGACTGCTGCTCGGGCGATTATGAAGAGATCGACGCCACGCGCGACGCCCAGATCGTCCTTTCGGCCATCGCCCGCACTGGCCAACGCTTCGGCGGGGGGCATGTCACGGACATCGTGATCGGCAAGGAAACCCCCAAAGTGCGGGACTTTGGGCACGCCGACTTGAAAACCTTCGGCATGGGCCGAGACCGACCCAAGGGATTTTGGCTGCAAGTGATCGAATCTCTCCTCAGTGCCGGCCGCTTGGAGACAGGCGGCATGCGCGGAGCGATTCTCCAGCTAAACGAAGGCTCCTGGGACCTCCTCAAAGACCGTCAAACCTTTTCCCGCAAAGTGCGCAAAGACCAGGAGGACTCCTCTTTCGTCAAAAAACGCAGTCGCAACGCGGGCGGCGAAGTGGAGACGAAGAATCCCGAACTCTTCGAGCGGCTCCGCGCCTGGCGGCGGGAGCAAGCCCTCGCGGAAGACGTGCCCCCTTACGTCATTGCGAGCGATCGCATGTTCCGGGAAGTCTGCGGAGAACTCCCGCAGGGTCTCAAAGTCCTGCGAGATCTTTCGGGCTTTGGCGATCGCAAAGTCACCCTCTATGGAGAACAAATCATCGCCCTCGTGCGAGAGTTCGTCGCCACGCAAGCCACCTCCGAAGAAGCGACCGGATCCAGCAGAGGAACGGTGCTAGGAAGGGAGTAGCGGAAAAGCGCTCACGCGCTGGAGGAAATCAAGCCGCAAAGAGATCCAGCGGACTCTCTAACTTCTTGCGCAGCTCTTTCATAAGCTGGCGATAGACCTCGGTCGTCCGTCGATCTCGATGCCCCAGGGCCTTCTGGAGGTCATCGAGGTGCACGCCCGACATCAAGAGATGAAGCGCGTAGCTATGGCGGAGAATGGCCGCGCTGGGGCGGGTGGCGATATTGGCCAACTTGGCCGCTTCCCGGAGGCAGCGGTTGACCGAATTAGCGTGAAGGTGATTGCGGATGGCCTTGGTGCTGCCGCCTTCGTGGGCCAAGTGCTTGGAAGGAAAGACCCAAAACCACTCCCAAGTCTGTCCCAGCAGTGCGACGCTCCCGTCCATGTGATCCGGCATCGGGAGTGGGAGAAAGCATTCCCGGCGATCGGCCTCGAAGAGTCGCCGATTGAAGGCCAACTGTTCCCGAAGCGCCCCCTCCAGGACCTTGGGCAGGAGGACCTCCCGCTGCACTTGCTCGTCCTCGCCCCGCACCGCGAGTGTCCCCTCCTCAAAATCCACGTCCTGGGAGCGAAGCCGAAGCGCTTCGTTCACCCGCATGCCGGTGCCGTAGATCAGCCGGGAGGGCAAAGCCGCCTCCCCCGTGACCGTCTCCAAAAGGCGCTGCGCCTCTTCCTGAGAGAGGACGGTGGGGAATCTCTTCTCGCGCCGCACCCGCTGCGTGACCCGCAACTCGGGGAGGTCTCGATGAAGAATCTCTCGGAAGAAAAATCCCAAGGCATGCTGGGCCTGGAGAAGCGTGGCATCGGCCGCTTTCCGCTGGAGCTTGAGATGGATGAGGAAGTGATTGACCTCCGCTGCGCTCAGGCGGGAGGGGTGCCGTTGGCCATGAAAGGCGACGAAGCGCCGATACCAATCCAGGTAAGCCTCCTCCGTCCGCCGGGCATGCTTCTTCTCCCGAATGGCTTGCCGGAGTTGTTCTTCCAGATTTTGCGTCATCATGGGAACCGGGGGGGCAGTGGTGGATAAATACTTAAGTTCCCTTAAATACTATCACCCCTTGCCGAAGAAGACAATGCGGGATTGCCGGCATCCCCCGCAGGTGATTAGGGCGTGACCATATCCTCGGGCGCGCTCTCGGGCTGGCCATGTTCCCGTTGCTGCATCAGGAGGAGAGCCCGATTGACGGCATTGAGGTAGGCGCGGGCGCTGGCCTCGATGACATCGGTGCTGGCGCCTTTGCCGGTGATGAGTTCGCCATTCCCGAAGTCCGCTTTGATGGTGACTTCGCCGACGGAGTCCTTCCCTTCGCCCGTGCTTTCGACCAGGTATTGCAGGAGACGACCTCGTTGGTCGAGGCTGCGGTCGATCGCTTTCATGGCGGCGTCCACCGCTCCATTCCCCGGGCTCGAGTCCTCCAAAACTTCGTCGCCTCGGCTGAGACGAACGGTCGCCGTCGGCACAGTCGAGGAACCGGCTGCCACGTAGATGTAGTCCAAGCGATACATCCCCGCGCTGCTGTCCATGGACTCGTCCACCAGCGCTGCCAGGTCATCGTCGTAAACGAATTTCTTGCGATCCCCGATCTCTTTGAAACGGACCATCAGGACCGCCATCTCTTCATCGCTGAGAGTGTATCCCAACTTGGTGAGCCGCTCCTGGACCGCGTGCTTTCCAGAATGTTTCGTAAGAGGCAGCTCGGTCGAGGCCCACCCCACGTCGACCGGGTCCATGATTTCGTAGGTCTCGCGCTTCTTGAGAATGCCGTCTTGATGAATGCCGGACGAGTGGGCAAAAGCATTTTCTCCCACAATCGCCTTGGAACGCTGGACCGGCATGGACGCCATCCGTGCGATGAGTCTCGAGGTTTTGAGAATCTCCTCGGTCCGGGCATTGACCGTGACCTCGCCAAAAGCGCCTGGACGGGTCTTGAGCGCCATCATGACTTCTTCGAGGGCCGCATTGCCGGCCCGTTCTCCGATGCCATTGATCGTTCCTTCGACCTGACGAGCGCCCGCTTTGACAGCGGCCAGGGAATTGGCCACCGCCAAGCCGAGATCATTGTGGCAATGCACACTGAGAATGGCGTCGTCCATGTGGGCGACCTGCCCCATGAGGTATTCGATGAGCGCGCCAAATTCCTCGGGGACCGCGAAGCCGACCGTGTCGGGGATGTTGACCGTGGTGGCCCCGGCCGCAATGACCGCCTCGGTCACCCTGGCCAGAAATTCGGGCTCGGTGCGGCTGGCGTCTTCGGGGGAAAACTCCACATCCTGCACATGCCCCTTGGCCCGCTTTACTCCTTCGACGGCCAAGCGAATGATCTCGTCTTCCGCCTTCTTGAGTTTGAAATCGCGATGGATTTTGGAGGTCGCCAAAAAGACGTGGATGCGACCGCGCTCCCCGGCTGGCTTGACGGCGGCTCCGGCGGCGTCGATGTCCTTGGCCACACAGCGCGCCAGTCCGGCAATGCGGGGACCCTTCACCTCCGTGGCAATGCTCTGGACCGCTGCGAAGTCGCCCTCGGAAATGACGGGGAAGCCCGCTTCGATCACATCCACGTTCAAGCGCGCCAACTGCCGGGCCACTTCCATCTTCTCGCGGAAGTTCATAGACGCACCGGGGCACTGCTCGCCATCGCGCAACGTGGTATCAAAAAGAAGGAGAGAATCGGACATGAGTGAGAAGAAAAGAAATGCTCGCAAGCCGGCAGAAAGCAAAGGAGAAAGACCCGGCCGGGAAGCGTCGACGGGGAATTCAGCTGGCGGACGACAAGCAACAAGAATCCCTACAGCCTACCCGAGTAGGAGGAGGGGAGCGTCGATCCGCGAGCCTGAAAAATTCACAGCGGGCCGTTAGCACCTTGGACCGGAATCTGCAACAGCCGATCCGCGCGAAAGGTAGAAGGGGGAGCCACCCCTTCCGCCTCGGAGGTGGCCTCGTCCTCGCCTCTCGCCCAACCAGCACGATGAAATTGTCCCGATCTCTCCTGGCCCTGGCGCTCGCCTTGTTGGCGACGACCCACGCGGTCGAAATGGAACTCACTAATAAAGCGGGCGTGACCATCCGAGCGGATGTGCGCGAAGTGAGCGACCACCAAGTGACCCTGCTTTTCAACGGGCGCCAGACCGTATTGGAACTGGATGCCTTGGACGCTGCCTCCCAGAAAAAGCTCGAGATCTGGTGGGCTGAATTTCAGAAGAAGGCCATGCCCGACCCGGATCGATTGCAAATCGAATTCATGGCCAATCGGCGGGTGGCCACCAAGGGCGGCGATGCCGACGACCGGATGCAGGAATACTCCCCTGAAATCCACATCGACAACCGCTCCGCCAGCATCCCAGTGCGCAACGCCAAGGTCAGCATGCTGGTCTTCGGAAAAAGCGTGCTGAACAGCTCCATCATTGGCTTGATTTGGCGGGAGGATTTTGACTTGGCTCTCCTCGAGGCAGGTCACCAGACCACCCTCCGGGCCCAGCCCTTCCATAACTCCTATGATCGAGATGGCGCGGCCTTCGGCTTCATGTATTCGGGCTACGCCGTGCTTCTCTATGACGCGGACGGACAGCTGGCCACCCACAGCGTGACCCCCGTTTGGCTGGAAAAGCACACGGGAAAAATGGAGAAGCTGAAGAAAAACAAAACCTACACCCGCAACCTCGACCCCCTCTAGGAGACTCTTGAAAAACCAGGGAATGAAAAACTGCGAGTCATTTTGTTTGTTGGCAAGGCGCGAGGGGGGAGCGGGGTTTCCCCCGCGACCGACGAACAACGCGGCCAGCAAACAAAAAGGGCCGCAGCCCATCGGGTCGGTCAAAAACCCGCTTCGGCGAAGCCGCTAACTTCCGCCCGAAAGTCGGCTCCTGATTTCCGGTCGACGAACCCCGGCTGACAAACGAAACAGTCCCGCACTGTAGCGCGACCCCTCATGCCTCGTTCTCCCCGGAAACCAGCCGCCAAAAAAACCTCCAAGCGCGAGGCCATCCGGCTCCAGGGAGTCACGCAAAACAATCTCCAGGGCATCGATTGCGAGATCCCCCTCGGGCAAATGACCGTGGTGACCGGGCCGAGCGGTTCGGGGAAATCCTCGCTCGCCTTTCAGACCGTCTACGCGGAGGGCCAACGCCGCTACGTCGAGACCTTCTCGCCCTACGTCCGGCAGTTCTTCGACCGGATGGACAAGCCGCAAGCGGAGCGGATCGAGGGCATTCCGCCGGCCATCGCGGTCGAGCAAACCAACAATGTTCGCACCACCCGATCCACCGTGGGCACCATCACGGAGGTCAATGACCACCTCAAGCTCCTCTTCCCAAAAGTCGCCACCTGCCATTGCCCCGGCTGCGGACAACAAGTCCAACCAGAAACCGCCGCCTCCATCCTGGCTTGGGCGCTGGCCGAAAAGAGCGGCCGTGAACTCTTGGTCTGTTTCGGGGTCCCGGTCGGCGAGCAGGCCGAGCCCCGCGCCTTCTTCGAGTTCTTGCAAGCCCAAGGCTACCTCCGGGTGCGCATTTACGAAGAAATCTACCGGACCGACCAGCCGGAGGCCTTCGAGCGACCCGCTCTCCCAGCCGTCGTGACCGTGGTCCAAGACCGCATCAAGGTCGACGGCCGCCGCAAGACCCGCCTACTGGAAGCCATCGAAGCGAGCCTTCACTTTGGCAAAGGCCGGGTCCAGCTCATCGACCGGGAAAACGGTCAGACCCGCTCCTTCTCGAAGCATTGGCACTGCGCGGATTGCGATCGCCCCTTTCCCGAACCCACGCCGGGACTCTTCAGCTTCAATCACCCGCTGGGAGCCTGCCCCGACTGCCGTGGCTTCGGCCGGGTCATCGGAATCGATCTCGACAAGGCCCTTCCCGACCCCACGCTTTCCATCCGACAAGGTGTCGTCAAAGCCTTCAGCGGGACGCAATATGCCGAGTCCAAGGGCGACCTCATGCGAGCGGCCCGCAAGGCCTCGATCGATCTCGATACGCCCTTCGAAGACCTGAGCCCGGGCGAACAAGAATGGGTCATCGAGGGAGACCGGGGCGATGCCGAGCAGGCTTGGCAAAATGGCGAATGGTATGGCGTGCGGGGCTTTTTTGATTGGCTGGAAAGCAAGGCCTACAAAATGCACGTCCGGGTCTTTCTCAGCCGCTTTCGCAGCTACACCCTCTGCCGCTCCTGCCAAGGAGCCCGGCTCCGACCGGCCGCCCTCGACTTCCGCGTGGGCGGGCGGACTCTGCCCGAATGGTGGACGCTCTCCGTGAGCGAACTCCGCCCCTTCGTGGAGCGGGCCGTCCCCGCGAGTCAGGACCCCGGGACCGAAATGATCCGCGGGGAAATCCTGGCCCGCCTCGGCTACCTGGAAGAAGTGGGCCTCGGTTACCTCTCACTCGATCGCCCCACCCGCACCCTCTCCGGAGGGGAGGTCGCCCGAGTCAATCTCACCACCTGCCTGGGAGCGGCCCTCACCGACACCCTCTTCGTCTTGGATGAGCCAAGTATTGGACTCCATCCGCGGGACACCCGGCGGCTCGTCCGCATCCTCCACGCCCTCCGGGACCGCGGCAATACCCTGCTCGTGGTAGAGCACGAAGAAGCCATCATCCGGGCGGCCGATCACCTTCTCGACATCGGACCTGGGAGCGGTTCGAAAGGCGGGCAGCTCATCTACGCCGGCCGCCCTCGGGCGCCCCGGACGGCCAAAGGCTCCCTTACGCTGGACCACCTCTCCGGCCGAAAAGTGATCGCGCCCCCCACCACTCGCCGTGCCCCCAGCGGATGGCTCGAGGTCAAGGGCGCCAGCTCCCACAACCTGAATAAGTTGGACGCACGCATCCCGCTCGGAGTCTTCGCTTGCGTGACTGGGGTTTCCGGCTCGGGAAAGTCCACCCTCATCCACCAAATCTTCTACCAGAACCTCCGTCGGCACTTCGGGGAGCCCACCGAAGAGGAGCCCGGCCGTTGCCAGGCCCTGCTCGGGCTGGAGCAAATTCGCCAAGTGGTCCTGGTGGACCAAAGTGTCCTCGCGAAAACACCCCGCTCCACCCCGGCGCTCTACCTCGGTCTCTTCGACGCCATTCGCAATCTCTTCGCCGCTGAACCCGAGGCCCAGCGCGTCGGCATCAAGCCGGGCTACTTCTCCTTCAATTCCGGAGAGGGGCGCTGCCAGCGCTGCCTGGGAAATGGATTCGAGAAGGTCGAGATGCAGTTCCTGAGCGACCTCTTTCTTCGCTGCCCGGAGTGCGAAGGGCGCCGTTTCCAAAAAGAAGCCCTCGAATTCACCCTCCAGGGGCGGTCCATCGCGGACGTGCTCGAAATGACGGCCAGCCAAGCGCGCGCCTTCTTCGAGCAGGCCGAAAGCGGGAAAGCCAGGGACCGCCAGCGCATCGCGAAAACCTTGGCTCTCTTGGAAGAACTGGGGCTGGACTACCTCTCGCTCGGCCAATCGCTCAACACCCTCTCGGGCGGCGAATCCCAGCGGCTCAAGTTGGCCGCCCACCTCCTCGAACGAACGGAGCGAGCCGATACTCCGGGGCAGACGGACCTTCTCCTCTTCGATGAACCCACGACCGGCCTCCACTTCGACGACGTCGCCAAGCTCCTGCGCGTCTTTCATCGTCTGGTGGAGGAAGGCTGCAGTCTCTGGGTCATCGAGCACAATCTCGATGTCATCCGAAGCGCCGACCACCTCATCGACCTCGGCCCCGAAGCTGGCTCCAAGGGCGGTCGAGTGATCGCGGAGGGCACACCCGAAGAAGTCGCGCAAGTGGCCGAAAGCCACACCGGACAGTTCTTGCGGGGGGACCGAGAGCCCGCCCGGAGCGAACCAAGCACCGTCTCGAAAAAGACCGGCACGCAGGCCATCGAAATTCGCGGGGCTCGTCATCACAACCTCAAAAACCTCAGTCTGGACATCCCCAAAAATGAATTCGTGCTCGTGACCGGCCTGAGCGGCTCCGGCAAAAGCACCCTCGCTTTCGACATCGTCTTTGCCGAGGGCCAACGGCGCTTTCTCGACAGCATGTCGCCCTACGCCCGGCAGTTCGCCGAGCAATTGGAAAAGCCGGAAGTCGACCGCGTCTCCGGGCTGCCACCGACCGTCGCCATCGAACAGCGGGTCTCCCAAGGCGGAGGCAAATCGACCGTCGCCACCGTGACTGAAGTCTACCATTTTCTGCGGCTCTTGTTCGCGAAAGTGGGCGTGCAGCACTGCCCGAATTGCTGGCTGCCCGTCGAGCCCCAGAGTTCCGAAAGCATCGCCAAACAGCTCCGACCCTTGCTCGCCGGAAAGGGCGGCACCCTCCTCGCGCCCGTGGTCCGGGGCCGGAAAGGCTTTCACACCGAAGTGGCAGAGTGGGCGCTCCGCTCGGGCTTTCCTGAATTGCTCGTGAATCGCCAGTTTCAAATGGCCGAGGACTTCCAGCGCTTGGACCGCTACCGGGAACACGAAATCGACGTCGTGGTGGCCCGTCTCACCGGGAAAGAAACCCTCCGTGAGCTGCGCCAGTTGGTGGAACGCGCTCTCCAAATCGGGAAAGGAACCTTGCGTTTTCTCGATGCCCGCAAGCACTTCCGGCTCTTCAGCGACCGGCGTTCCTGCACCCGCTGCGGCCGGGCCTTTGACGAATTGGATCCGCGACTCTTTTCCTTCAACTCCCCGCACGGTTGGTGTCCGACCTGCCGCGGCTTTGGCACCATCCGCAAAAGCCGCTGGGAACCTAGTGCCAAGGCCGGGGAAACCGCGCTCGACCTGGAGCTGCAAGAGGAAGAACGCCGCGAAAGTGGGGAGGAAGACAGCCTCATCCCCTGCCCTCAATGCGAGGGCAAACGCATCCACGAAGAAGCCCGGGCCGTTCGCGTGCAGAAGTGGAGCATCTCCGATCTCACCCAGCTCTCTGTTCGGGAGGCTCGGCAGGAAACCGAAGGCCTCCGTTTCCGGGGTCGAGACAAAGAAATCCTCCGGGACATCCTCCCCGAAATCGGGCAGCGCTTGCGCTTTCTGGAAGAAGTCGGTCTCGGCTACCTCAGCCTGGACCGCGGAGCCCGCACCCTGAGCGGCGGGGAAGCCCAGCGCATCCGGCTCGCCTCCCAACTGGGCTCCAATCTACGCGGGGTGCTCTACGTCTTGGATGAACCCACCATCGGACTCCACCCACGGGATAACGAAACCCTGCTCCACACCCTGGAGGCCCTTCGCCGGAAAGGGAATTCGCTCCTCGTGGTCGAGCACGATGAAGACACGCTCCGACGAGCGGACCGCGTCCTCGACCTCGGTCCGGGCGCGGGTCGCTTGGGGGGAGAACTGGTCGCCAAAGGGACCCTCGCGCAGATCCGCCGCAGCCAAAGCTCCCCCACCGGCCGCGCCCTCCGGACCCTCCCGCCCCATCCCTATCGAGGGGCCCGTCGCCCTCTGCCCGCCATCAACGCGAAAGAGGGTTGGCTGCGGGTCTATGGGGCCCATGCCAACAACCTGCGCCACATCGATGTGCGGCTTCCCTTGGGTCGACTTTCCGTCATCACCGGCGTCTCTGGCTCGGGCAAAAGTTCCTTCCTCCGCGGCGTGCTCCAACCGGCCGCCAAGTGGTCGCTCGGTAAGCCCAGCGCCCGCCGCGCCATCGAAAAGACTTGGGCCAAACTGAAAGGCTTCGAAAAGCTGGCCGCCGTCTACGAAGTGGACCAATCACCGCTCGGCAAAACGAGCCGCTCCACCCCGGCCACCTACATCAAAGTCTTCGACGAAATCCGCAAGCTCTACGCCCAGATACCCGAAGCCCGAATGCGAGGCTACGAAGCCGCGCGCTTCTCCTTCAACACGGAGGGAGGCCGCTGCGAAACCTGCAAAGGCCAAGGCCGCATCAAGCTGGAAATGGCCTTCCTCCCCACCACCTACACCCTCTGCGAACGCTGCCAGGGCCGCCGCTACAATGCAGCCACCGAGGAAATCCTCTGGCAGGACCGCTCCATCGGCCAAGTGCTCGACGCCACCATCGAGGAAGCCGCTGCCCTCTTCGCGGCCCACCCCAAGATCGCCCTGCCGCTGCAACTCTTGGCCGAAACCGGCACCGGCTACCTCCAGCTCGGTCAGCCGAGTCCCACCCTGAGCGGGGGCGAGGCCCAACGGCTGAAACTGGTCGCCGAACTGGCCAAGGGCGCTGCCACCCGGCGTAAACGAGGCGAGCTGCGCGATGGCAAGGGCAATCTCTACCTCATTGAGGAACCTAGCATTGGCCTGCATCTAGAAGACGTCCGTCGCCTCATCGACGTGCTCCACCGCCTAGTCGACGAAGGGCACACCGTCGTCGTCATCGAGCATGATCTCTCGGTCATGGCCGAAGCGGACTACCTCGTCGACATCGGCCCCGAACCAGGCCAAGCCGGAGGAGAAGTCGTGGCCCAGGGGACACCGGAAAAGGTCGCGCAAGTGGCAGCCAGCCGCACCGCACCCTTCCTTCGCCGAGTCTTATACCAAGCTGCAGAATTGGCTGGTAGAATGGCCGAGTGAATTTCGGGCCAGACCAAGGCGCGACGAGGGCGCGGTGCAGGCACCGTAACCGAGGAGCAACGCTGGGCTGGCTCGAAAGACACCGGCTCTTCCTTCCCCGC
>JBCCJK010000047.1 GCA_039027815.1 Verrucomicrobiota bacterium | reverse complement strand
TATTTGATGGCGCCCAAACCGACCGTCCGGGCAATCTCTTCTTTTTCGTCAGCCGGGAGGTCGGGATTTTTTTCTTCAATGATAGCACGGGCCCGCTCGATGGACTCGTCGAGAACGTCTTGCAGCTGGACGTTGTCCCCACTGCGGGTTTTCATGAGTTTGCGGTCTTGGCCCAGGATGGAGCCAAAGGCGATGTGGGTGCCGGTGAATTCCCAGCCGGCCCGGCTGGCTGCCGAGAAGACTTGTCGGAAATGGAGCTGTTGGGGCGCGCCTACGACATACCAAATCTCATCGGCCTTCCATTCTTGAATGCGGTATTCGATGGTGGCGAGGTCGGTCGTGGCGTAGAGGAAGCCCCCGTCAGCTTTCCGAATGATGGCTGGGTTCGGCTGCCATTCTCCTTCTCGTTGGATGAGAAAGGGGTCTTTTTCTTCGGGTCCCTCTCTGTCAGAAAAGATGCAGATGGCTCCTTCCGATTCGGTAGCTACGCCTTTGGCCAAGAACTCCTCCACCAATCCTGGCAAGCGATCATTATAAAACGATTCTCCTAACCAGTGATCAAAGCGAATTTCAAGCGCTTGGTAGATCGTCTCTAAGCCGCCTTGGGAAACTGCCACGCATTCTTTCCAGATGGAGAGGTTTTCCGCGTCACCCGCTTGGAGTTTGACTAGCTCGGCCTTGCAGAGTTCGCGCAGGCTTTCGTCCGCTTGGAGGAGCGCATTGACGTGGCGATAGAGCCGGAGGAGCTCGGCCAAGGGGTCTTGGGCCAGCGATTCCCGGTCAAGTGCCTGTTTCCAACCGTAAAGGACCATTCCAAATTGCGTGCCCCAATCGCCGAGATGATTGTCCTTGATGACGCGGTGGCCGAGAAATCGGGCAATGCGGGCCAAGGCATCGCCCAGGAAGGTCGAGCGGATGTGTCCCACGTGCATGGGCTTGGCCACGTTGGGGGCGGAGAAGTCGATCACGATGGTCTGCGGGTTAGCGACCTTTTGCACGCCGCAGGCAGGATCCTGGGCCAGGCTTTCCAAGCCCTGCGCGAGAGCCTCCGGTCGAAGCCGGAAGTTGATGAAGCCTGGGCCGGCGATCTCGGGTGTTTCTGCGATGTCCGAGACGTCGATGGCCTCGATGAGTTGAGCGGCCAGTTGCCGTGGGTTGGTCCGCAGGCCTTTGGCCAGCATCAGGGCGGCGTTGCTCTGGTAGTCGCCAAAGCGGCTGTCTGCGGCGGGGGTGACGGCGAGTGCCTTGGCGGAGGGCACTGCGGCGGCCAACTGATCGAGCGCTTCCCGGAGGCGCTGAGAAAGAAGAGAGGCAAACATGGAATCACGAAAAACGGGTCGGAAGCGTGGCCTTGGCGGTGGCGGGGCTTTCCAGGGGCCGAGGAAGTCACGGAGAGCGCCTGAGCAAAAAGCCGTGCTCAGGCCACGCGGCAGGTCCGCTGGGCGAGCACGTCGAGGATTTCCTCCTCGGATTCGGCGCGGGAGAGGGCCTTGCGGATGTCGCAGTTATTGAACATTTTCGCGATGGCCGCGAGGGTCTGAAGGTGGAGGTGGTATTGGCTGCTGGGAACGATGAACAACATGATGTAGCGCACCGGCGAGTTATCGATGGCGCCGAATTCAATTCCCTGCTGGGAGCGACCAAAGACCGCTACGACTTCGTCGATTTCCGGGCAAAAGGCGTGCGGGATGGCCACGCCGGAGCCAATCCCGGTGGAGGTGACTTCTTCCCGCTGGTGGAGGGCGGAGAGAACTTGGTCTTTGCAACTGCGCTGGAGGAGTCCGTGGTGGTCAAGGTGGTCGACCAGTTCCTGGATCGCGGGCCAATGTTCCTCGGCCTGCATGAAAGGGACGATGTGTGTGGTCGTCAGAAGTTTTCCCAGATGCATAGATCAAACGGTCTCAAGCGGAAAGGGGGCGTGAACTAACGGGCGGGGTGGTTTCGCGCAAGCGTTTTTCTGGGACGGGGCGCCCATGGGTTGAAAATCAAGGGACGAGGCCAAATTCCACTCGCCGGTTGAGAGGAGAATTTCCGGGCACGGCGGGGAGGTCCTCTCCAAAGGATACGGTCTGAATGCGGGCTACGGGGACGCCGTAGTGGAGGAGCCACTCTCGGACCGAGAGGGCGCGACGTTCTCCCAGGATGCGATTGTATTCTGCGGGGCCGGCAGCGTCAGTGAAGCCGGCTACCAGGACGCGGAAGTCATATTGCACCGCAAACTCGGCCACCGAGGCGATTTTGCTTCGTTCGTCCACGGGCACTTCCAAGCCATTGAAACCGAAGCGTACGGGCGGGAATCGATGGGTGTCGACTTGGTCACGGCTCGGCCCCGCGTAGGAGTAGGAGTCGTCGCGGGCCGGCAGGGGCGTGGCGGGAGGTGCTTCATTGGCCACCCCGCCGCCTTCTGGGACGATGGGAAAACAGCCCGTCAAGAGAGAGACGGAGAGAAGTCCCCAGAGAGAGAGGCTCGGAAGTCGGCCGGACACCTGGAAAACGTACCGGTTTTGGCGATTTTATTCAAGATGTCTTTACTATTTCCTCCGGATCGCCTGGTAGTGGCCGGGGTTCAGCGTTCTCCTCGGGGGCGGGGAGGGCCACCGCCACCGCCTTCGGCCGCTCTCTGGAGGAGGGAGGCCGCGCGCTCAAAAGCCTGGTCGTTGAGAGAGTCGGTGGTTTCGGCCCACTCGATGGCCGCGCTGCTGTCCTGGCGCGCCCAGCGGCCCAGGCTGGAGAGGATGGTGCGGTTGCGCAGTCCTTCGTCCTGGATGGCGGTGGCCCATTCGGTCACGGCTGATTCGGGATCGCTGTTGCGAAGACTCTGGACGAGGCCCGCGACGGCGTTGTCGCGCGAGGGGCCGGCGGGCTGTTCTTTGACCCAGCTCATGGCTTCTGTTTGATCGCTCCGCATCCATTCGCGCACCAGTTCAGTGGTGGCGGTGGCTTTGGCTTCGCCTTCCGGAAGGTCGCTGACCCATTCCGCGGTGCTTTGTGGGTCCTGCTCGGCCCACTCATCTGTCAGGCGACCCACCAAGCGCTCATCCTCGGCCGCCGCGGGAAACTCCGCCAAGAGGCGAAGGGCGGCTTCGGGATCGTTATCCGAAATTCCCCGCAGAACGGAACTGACTCCGCTGGCCGCTTCCTCGCCTGTAAGCGAACGAGCCCAGGCGAGCGCGGCCTCCTGGTCCTGTCCGGCCCAAGTGCGACCAATCTGTCGGAAGGCACCCTCGAGATTTTGGCCGCTGAGAGCCGCCATGGCCTGGGATGCGGCTGCTGCGGGGTCGGTTTTGGCAAGTTCTCCGAAAATCGCTTCCATGGCGGAGCGTTGCCCGCTGTCATCGGATAAGCTGCTGGCCCAGGAGAGGGCGCCTTCGGGATCTTGTTTGGCCCATTCCCCGGCGATGGCGGAGACGTTGCTCGGCCCGCGCCCGCCAAATCGATTGCCGTCGGCGAGAGCGTCCTGGTTGGCGCTGTAGTAGGCGGCGGCGGCCACGGGATCGGAGCTGGCCCAGCTTTTGAGAATGGACATTTTGCCCATAGCGGCTTCCCGCCCTCCCTCGCCGCCCACGGCCGCGAGCGCGCCCAGAGGATCCAGCTCAGCCCAGCGCGAGAGCAAGAGCTGCCGTTTGGCCAGTTCATCGAAGTCAAAATTGAAGGGCCCTTGTTCGGCGTAGAGGGTGGCCAATTCGTCGGCGTCCATTTGGCTGAAGAAGCGGATCATGGCGGACCAACGATCAATTCGACTGGGAAGAGAAAAGATCTCGGCCAAGCTGTCGGGCGCGAAGGTCCCAAAACCTTGGCTGCGGTTGGCTGCTGGATTCTCGCCGCTTCGGGCGGTGCTTGCTGGGTTGGCGGAGCCGGTGCGGTCGCTGCTGCGGGTGGGCAGGTCGCCGGGGGCGAATCCGGCCTCTCCGGGAGAGGGCTCGCTCAGCTGAAAGCCGACCAAGCCGCCCACGAGGCCGCCGGCCAGGGTGGAAGCGAGAATGGCGATGAGGAGGGTCTGGTTCATAAACAAAGAAAGGCTGGAGGTGAGAATGAGAGAAAGGAGGAAAAACCCAGAGACCTTTCAGGAGTCGCGCAACTTTTTCCGTAAAGGATCGTTTTCCTAGCGCTCTTGCCCATGAAATGGGCTTGCGAACTTGAAATTGATTTCACTGCCAGGGGCGAGCAACGTGGCTCCCTCCTCGACGGAATCCCCGCTGCATGAAGCAACTGCTGCTAGACATCGCCCACCGCACCGCGCGTGTCGAGGCGGAGAAGGTCGATCGACTGATCGAAGCGGCCGTGGAGCGCCAAGTTTCGGTGGTGGTCGAATTGATGGAGACCCGGGCGGTCGAGGAAGACCGCTTCCTTCAGGAACTGAGCCAAATGCTCGACATGGCCTGGGTGGAGGAGCCCGTGGCGAAGGAGCCGGGTCGTTTGCGCAAGGCCTTTAGCGCCCAGGTGGCTCTCAAGCATCGGCTTCTCCCCCTGGAGCTGAGTCCCGAGCCCGAGACGCCGGGAGAAAAGGAGGCTGCCCTGTCGCCCGTGCCGAAAGTCCTGCGCCTTGCCACCTACGATCCGCTCGATCACGTGGCCCGGCAGTCGGTGGCCGCCTTGAATGGATTTGAAATCGAGTGGACCTTGGCCCCCCGTCGCCGCCTGCTGGAAGCCTTGCAGGAGCTGTACGGAGTGGGCGCCGACACCTTTGAGCAATTGCTGGCCGGGAGGGAAATGGATTTGGAGTCTCTCGAGAATCGGGAGGATGAGGCCAGCATTCTCGATGAAGACGACGAGGAGGCCTCCGTCGTGAAGTTTGTCAATCAGATCATCCGGCGAGCCCTCGAGGAACGAGCCACCGACATCCACGTGGAGCCGCTGCGGAGCAATCTGCGCATTCGCTACCGCATTGACGGGGTGCTACAAGAGGTTCCGGTCCCGGAAAACATCAAGGCCCTGCAAGCCTCCGTGATCGCGCGCCTCAAGATCATGTCGCGACTCGACATCGCCGAGCGACGGCTCCCGCAGGACGGGCGCATCAACCTTCAGATCGAGGGCAGGAACATCGATGTTCGGGTCGCCACCATTCCGACGGTGGAAGGGGAGAGCGTCAGCTTGCGGCTTCTCAATCAGGAGAAGTTCACGCTCGATCGACTTGGCTTGAACGCGGAGGTCCGCCGCAAATTGGACGGCTTGCTGGCCATGCCCAATGGCATTATTCTAGTGACGGGGCCGACGGGCTCCGGGAAATCGACCACGCTCTACACCTGCCTGAGCGAGCTGAACAAGCCCGGCACGCGCATCGTGACGATTGAAGATCCGGTGGAGAACAAACTGGAGGGCGTCATGCAAATCGCGGTCAAGCCGGAGATCAATCTGACTTTTGCTGGCGGGCTCCGCTCGATCCTTCGGGGCGATCCCAATATCGTGATGATTGGAGAAATCCGCGACCTCGAGACGGCCGAGATTGCCATCCGGGCTTCCCTGACCGGTCACCTCGTCTTCAGTACGCTGCACACAAATGATGCCGTCGCTGGCATCAATCGCTTGGTGGACATGGGGCTGGAACCTTATTTGGTCGCGGCCTCCGTGCGAGCCTTTTTGGCCCAACGCCTGGTGCGGCGGCTCTGTCCAGATTGCCGGCAGCCCATGAAAGACCCCGACCTGGCCTACCTCAAGGCGGTGGGCTTCCCCATGGACCAGACCGAGAAGATCTTTCAGCCGGTGGGGTGTGAGACCTGTCGCATGTCGGGCTACCGCGGCCGCTTGGCGATCTACGAAGTGGTCTCGGTGTCCCGTAAAATCGAGGAACTGATCGTCTCGGGCGCGGCCACCTCGGCCATCGAGCGCCAAGCCCGCCTCGAAGGCTTCCGAGGCCTGCGGGAATACGGCTGGGGCAAAGTGCTCGAGGGAGAGACGACGGTCGATGAGGTCGTGAGCGCCACGACTTACAACTTGGAGGAGGAGCCCGTCTAAGTCCCCATGGCGTCCTTCGAATACCGCGCTCTCGAACGCAATGGCTCCCTCTCGACAGGGCTTTTGGAGGCACGTGATCGTTCCGAAGTCCTGCGACTGCTGGAGCGCAAAGCGCTCCAACCTCTTTCGGTCAAGGAAGCCGCTCTGGCCAAGCCGCCCCAGGCCCGTCTTCGGAAAGAACCCCGTTCGAAAAAGTCGGTCGAGCCGGGCACGCCGGGTTCGGTCAAGTTGAAGCGGCAGCAGGTCATCACCTTCACCGAGGAGCTGAGCGATATGCTCCAGGCGGGCTTGCAGTTGGAGCCCGCCTTGCGCGCCATGGAGAACCGGAAGGAACTTTCGGAGCTCTCTCACGTCACGCGGACGCTTCGGAGCGAGGTCCGGGATGGCAGCAGTTTTTCAGCGGCCTTGCGCAAAGCCTCCCCCAGTTTTGGTCCGCTCTACTGCAGCTTGGCAGCGGCCGGTGAGGTGAGCGGCGCCCTCGGGGTCATGTTGCGGAGGCAGGCCCAGTATCTCGCGGCTTTGGCAGAGTTGCAGAACAAGATGGTCGGGGCCTTGATCTACCCCGCTTTCCTGATCGTGATTGGGATTGGCGTGCTTTTTTTGTTCCAATCGTTTCTCATTCCGCAGCTGCTCGAACTGCTGGCCAGCACCGGCGGCGAGCTGCCTTGGGGCGCAAAATTGGTCATGGGCTTGAGCGGTTTTTTGGCGGCCATTTGGCTGCCCGTGCTCGTGCTCACGGTCGTGGGCGTGGTGGGGTTTCTCCAATGGGTCAAGAAGACGGAAAACCAGAAAAAGTGGGACGAGTTCAAGCTCAAGCTTCCCTTGGCCGGTCCTATCATGCAGTCCCGGATCTTCGTGCAGTTTTTGGAGACGCTCGCCAACCTGGTGAGCAATGGGCTGCCGCTTTTGCGGGCCTTGGAGCTAGTGAGGGATGCCACGACCAATCTTTTTTATCGCTCGCGACTCGATCAAGCGATCCTGTTAGTGGGCGATGGGACGGCCCTTACGCGGGCCCTCTCCCGGGTGGGCGGTTTCCCGGACTTGATGCAGGACATGCTGCACGTGGGCGAACAGACGGGCGATTTGCCGACCGCACTTCGACGCTCGGCCCAGCGCTACGACAGTGAACTGAGCAAACGGATCAGTCGCATGACCGCCCTCATCACGCCTATTGTTCTCATTGTCATGGCGGTGCTCATCGGTAGCGTGGCTTACATGATGGTGACGGCCATCTTCCAAACGATCTCCGAACTTCGCATTCGATAAACGATTCAACACCTTTGTCTTCTCTTCCCTGATTCCATGAACCCGCAGCCAACCCGACCTAGCCTCCTGAGGGGCTTCACTCTCATTGAAATGATGATTGTCTTAGGCATCCTGACGATTCTCATTGGTGGTTCCGCCTTCTTCGTGACGGGCTTCCTGGATGATGCCAAACTCGGGAGGGTGGATGCCGATTTCAATAAAATCTCCACCGCTCTCCAGGGTTATGAGAATCTGGCTCTGTTTCTTCCGAGCGATGAGCAGGGACTCGAGGCCTTGGTCACTCGCCCCTCGGGGGCACCGGAGCCGAGGCGGTGGACGCAGAAGCTGAAAGAAGTGCCGATCGACCCTTGGGGCACGCCCTACCAATACCTTCGCCGAGGACGAAAGAAGGCCGAAACCTTTGAGATCATTTCCGCCGGGCCCGATGAGGAGTTCGAGACCGAGGATGATCTCAGTAGCCAGTCCCGCATGCAGTGAGTCCAAGGCGTTTTCCAAGAGCGAGAGGCTTCACTCTCATCGAGACAGTGGTGGCCATCACCATCGGTGCGATGCTCTTGGCAGGATCGCTCCTCTTTTATGCTGATTTCAGGGACCAACGTCGCTTGGAAGATCCCGTGGCGGAGATCAAGACCATGGCCCGAGAAGCGGCCCGCCTCTCGCGCTTGGAGCAGCTCCCGATGGCGATTTCTTTTCAGGAAAATGTCATTGGGCTTGGGGTGCGGGGTGGGCCAGCCGGGTATCGCTACCAGCTAGCGGAGGACGTGTCCGTCAAGGTCCGCCGTGAGCAGCAGAACGATTGGCAAGAAGCAGACGGCGCGCAGTGGATCTTTGAAGCGACGGGACTGAATGAACCTTTGTTTCTCCGCTTCGAGCGAGAGCGCTCCTGGGTGCAGCTGACCTTTGGGCCTCTCAATGGCGAGGTGGTCGAGGAGGAATTCGCGATTTACTGATGAAGAGCCGATCGCCCCAGCCCTCGGGATTTGTCCTGATGGAGGTCATTGTGGCCATGACGGTGTTTGCCTTAGTGGGAATCGCTCTTACCCAGGCCATCTCTCAAATCGGCCAAGTGGCGCTCGAGAGTCGGCGTAGTGCCATGGCGCGAGCGGCCCTCGCCTCGACCATGGCGGAGATCCGGGCCACGCTCGAACTGCAAGCGGGAGAGTATGAGTTTGAGGCGGATGCCAATGGCGTCTTGGTTCGCGCGACCATTGAGGCCCTGGAAGAGGTCGAAAACCAGGACGGCCAGCCTTTGAACAATTTGGTTTCGGTTCAGCTGCAAGCGGAGTGGTTGCGAAGAGGCCAGATCCAAGTCGAAACCGCAGAGTTTCTACGCTATCTTCCCCTCTATGCGCGCTGAGCACCCGATCTTTCGACGAGAGGGCTTCACCCTCTTGGAGGTGATGCTGGCTCTGGGGATTCTCGCGCTTTTGATCGGTGCCATCACGGGGGTCTACCAAGGAGCCGTGACGCTCACCCAATCGATCAATCAGTCGAATGACTTGGAATCCCGGGACGGGGCCTTTGTGCGACTGGTGAGCGAGCTCTTCCAAGGCCTCCCAGGCCATGCGGAGGTCGATCTGACCTACGAGGACGATGGGCGGCACTATCTTTCTGATTTTATGGTGTATCAGGCCGATTCCTTCTTCCCTTCGTCGAGCTTGCAGATGAGGGAGCGGAGCGTGGCCTTGCGGACCCTCAAGGATGGCAAAGGCTCGCTCGATGTCGTCCTGACCGAGGTTTCCGGGGATTACGTGGAAAGGCTGGAGGGGGTCGCGGTCTTAGAGGAAGGCCTTCCTGATTTCGAGCGCTCTTTGTCGTTGCTGAAAGGACTGCGCTTTTTTGAATGGAAGATTTATGATTCGGCTTTGGATGAATGGATCTTCGAATGGGAGCGAGGGCAGGGTCGCCCCCGCATGGTGGAGTTGAATTATGCCTACCTGGGCGACGCGTTGTTGCACAAGCATGTTTTTTGGATTCCACCTGCATCCAACCCGGAGTTGGCCGCACGCCAGATTAGTGGGACAACAAGCCAGCCGGAGGCGGCCTTCGGTGGCGGTGGAAATGGTCCAGGCGGTGGAAGCTTTGATGGCCGACGTCGGGGCGGTCGTGAAGGTGCGAGTGGCGCCCCGGGCGGCGTTGGCGATGGGAGAGAGCGTGGTGAGGGTGGGCGGGGAAACTTTGGACCACCAACTGTCCAGAGCCAAGGCGGCGCGGGCAGCCTTCCCAATCATTTGAATCCCGATCATCCGGACTATGATCCGCCGGATGATGTGAAATGGGCTGAAACGTTCAAGAGAATACGCCCCGAGTGATGTCTTCTTCTCCCTCGTCAATAGGCCGTTCCGGCGCGGCGCTTTTGATCGTCTTCTGGCTGATTGGCGCACTGAGCCTCATCATCGCGGTCAGTTTGAAGCTCTTGAAGCAAGACCTCGACACGGCCTTGCTCGATAGCAAAGAATTCCGCGCGACCCAACTGGCCGAAACCGGGCTGGCTTTGGCGGCTCATCCAGATGTCGAAAAAGAGGATCCCTTGCTAGTCCGCGTCTACCAAAATGGCGTGGAGGGCTACCGGGTGCGCCTCACGACCGAGGCGGCCAAGATCAATCCCAACTATGTATTGATTCGAGGGCAGGTCAGCCTCCTCTCTCAGCTGTTTTTGAACTGGGGATTGGACGAGACGGAGGCCACGGAAGTGGCTGAATCCCTCAAGGATTGGGTGGACGAGGATGAATTGGCCGAATTGAATGGGGCCGAAAGAGATTGGTATTTGGAACAGGAGCGGGAGGGCTATCCTTTTGACCGCCCATTTTACAATCTGGACGAGATGGCCTTGAGTCGGGGAATGGAACGCGTGGCGGAGGTGCGACCTGATTGGAGGTCCTTTTTTTCGCTGCTTTCGCGTGGCCCCATCGATGTCAATCACGCCGATGCCGAGACGCTGGCGGCGGCCGCGGAAGTGCCTTTGGATGCCGCCCGCAGCTTCGTCGAGCTGCGGGTGGGACCCGACCTCCTTCCCGAGACGGAAGATGATTTGCTCTACCAAAGCGTGGACGAGGCGCTCGGCGCTCTCGGGAGCTTTCTCCCGGCGGACCAGCGAGCCGATCGCTTCACCGTGAATGATTCGATGGTCCGGATTGAATCCACGGGTTGGGTGGACAACTTTGAGAAGACGGTGGTGTTGGTGCTTCAGTCCAAATCACCTAATCCCATCGTCATGAGCCGACGGGAACAGTCTCGGCTCCGCTGAATCACGAATCCATGGCATCAGGAAAACGACAAGAACGCACCTTGCTGCTTCCCAGCCGCCAGGATTGGGAAGTGTGGAAGCAGACGGGGGAGACGGCTTGGTCGCTCGCGAGCACCGCGGTCCCCTTGCGAGAAGTGGGCGATGGCATCCTGCCTGCCGAGGTGGCCTTGGGCTTGCCTACCCGGATGGTCTTGGCGGTGCCGGTCTGGGTCAATAGTTTGGATCCCGAGGTCATGCGGTCAGCGGTGGCCCTTCAATTGGAGCGAATGGGCTTGGAGACGGGAGAAGAGAGGCCCGCGGCGCGGATTTCGCTCGGGAGAGTTTGCCAGGAGGAAAATCGGCAATTGGTCCTGGTCCGGCTGCTGCAAGAGGAAGACACGGTCGCAGAATTGCCCCTCCTCCCCTCGCAAATCGAGCTCGGGATGGCCTGGAGGGAGTTGCCGCCCAATGAGGTCATTGTCTGGGAGGAACTGGGCCAGCTCTGCTTGGGGCTCACCCGGGGTGGGGAGTTGGCCTACTTTCAGATCTTGAGCACCCATTACCTCGATGCCGGTTTTGTCGGCGAAGTGCGCAGTGTCATCTTGCAGGCCACCCTCGCCGGTTGGGTGAAGGAGCTCCGCGGTCTCCAGTTGTGGATGGAGGTGCCGCCGGATCTCGTGCAAGAGTTGCGTCGGCGCCTGGAAATGCCGGTCGAACAAGGCGAGCCGCCGGCTCCCAAGACTCAGCTACGCTCCTCGACCCTAGTTCCAAGCGTCGTAGCCCAGGCCCGGACCAAAAGATCCCAAAGAAGAAAAATCAAGGCAGCGGTCATGGCCGCGGCCGCCGTTTACCTCGTGTTGCTCGGGCTGCTTTTCACTCGCTGGCTCTTGGTGCAGTCCGAGCTCCGGGACTTGAGTGAGCGAGTGGAAGCACTTGGGCCGGAGGTGGCGTCCTTGCTCGAAACGCGTTCGTTGGTGACCGAGGTTTATCCCGTCTTTGATCAGGAAGAAGCGCCTTTGGAGCTGCTGCTACGACTTTACCAAACGCGCCCCAGCACGGCCATTCGCTTTCTCGATGGGCAGCTGGAGAATGGCTCCATCACACTGAGCGGCGAGGCGAATAGCTTCGCGCTGGCGAGCAGTTTTGATCGTCGCCTGCAAGAGAGTGATCTCTTCTGGGCCTGGGACTGGAACAATCCCACGCCCAGCATTGATCCCCGAACCAATGCGGCCAAGTTTCAAATCAGCGGCCGATCCCCCCTGGCCGCGAGGATGCCATGACGCCGAGGGAAAAATTCCTTTTGGCCCTCTTTGGTGGGGCCGTTTTCCTGATGTTCACCTTGGGCTTGGTCCTTTGGAGCTTGCGCGCTCATACCCGAGCCGAAGCCAAGGTGGCAGAGTATGAGAACCTCCTCTTGGACTACGACGTGGTCCTCCAAGACAAGGCGCTTTGGAGCGAGCTCAAGGATTGGTTGGCGTCCCATCCACCTGCGGTGAAAACCGAGCAAAGCGCCAAGACCGATCTCGTCCAACTGGTGGAGCAAACCGCGCTGCGGCACCCCGGGATCCGCTTCACCCGCATGCAGCCTGGCGAGGTCGAGCCGGGTGCGGCGCTCGACTCCATTACCGTTTCCCTTGTCTGCGAGGGGGAGGAAAAATCCGTCATTCCTTTTCTCTATGAATTGACGAAGGCGGAATCCTATCGCGCGCTTGGCTTCGTGCGACTCCGGGCCTTGCCCCAAGACAAGAGCAAGGTGCTGTGCGAGGCTCGCCTGACCCAATGGTTCCAAAAAGGAGGGGCCGAATCATGAAAAGGCGTTCACTTTTTGCCCTCACTCTACTGGCCATCAGCGTGACCAGTTCGCGAGCCTTGCCTCCCCCGGAGGTGCCTCGCAAACAAGACGTCTCACGCTATCGCCTTCTCTGGCAGAATTCCGCGATCACCGAGCGCAAGGCCGCTCCCCTCTTGGCCCCTCCGGAAGAAGTCCGCTTCTCCGACTCGCTGGCTCTCTCGGGCCTGGCTCGGAGAGGGGACCGTTGGAGCGTCTACTTGATCGATCGAGAAACCAAGGAATCCATCATCCTCCAGGCAGCCGTGGGAGAGACCGATCGCGCCTCCGGGATCCGCCTGCTGGCAGTCGAGAACTTTGAACAATACCAGCTCACGAGCGTTCGCCTTTCCAAGGGAAGCCAGCAGGGAGTGGTGCAGCGGGATGAGGAACTACTCGCTCGCAAATCCTCACCACAGACGGTCTTGCAGGCCAACAACAATCAGCCAACTGCCGGAGTGCAGCCGGGACAGCCTCCTCCCGAGACGCCGGCCTCCCGCATCAATCGCCGGAGGGTCATTCCCACTCCGCCGAACCGATAACCCCTATGAGATTTCCCTCTCTCTTCTCTTTCCAAGCGGCCTGCCTGGGCTGCGTCCTCTGGGCTTCTTCCGCGCGAGCGCAAGACACGGTGGAGGTCAGCTTTCCTAACAGCACCGTGATCGAGATTCTCCATTTCTACCGGGCCAACCTGACCGATCAAAAGATCATTGTGGATTCCAAAGTCGACACCGGGATCCAGTTCAATGTCTTTCACAAGGAGCCCATGAGCTTGCCGGAGGCCCGGGATTTCATCGAGGCTGCTTTGTTGCTTGAAGGGCTCGCTTTCGTGCCGGCCGGAAACGACACCCTCAAGCTCATCAACACCGCGGCCGGGAAAAACCTGGCGGTCGAGGGACTCCCGATCTTTGTGGATGGGCAACCCATCCCCGAAGAGGAACAGGTCATTGCCTATGTCATGCGCTTTCAGTTCATCTCCCCGGAGGAAGCCGCCAACGCCTTCAAGCTCGTGGTGCAGTTGCATAGCTACGGAGCCATGGCCCCTATGCCGAACGCGGCCGCCTTGGTCATCGTGGAAAACACCCCGGTCATTCGCAAGCTCATCCAACTAAAACGTGAGATCGATCAGTCGTCGGCCAACATCAAAACCGAATTCATTAAACTGCAGCGCGCCGATGCCGAACGGGTGGCCGAGCTAGTGCAGGAGATCATGGAAATCTCCAGCAGCGCGCCGGACGTGCCCGCTCGCGGCGGAGGCATTGCGCCACAGTCGGCTCCCAACAACCAGGCGAACCTCCCCGCAGCCGTGGGCCAGGCTCTTCAGACCGGGAGTGCCAACGCCTCCGAGCAAAACACCCGCGTCATCGCAGACGCCCGAACCAACCGGATCTTCGTGGTCGGTCGCGAGATCGACATCTTCTTTGTCCGCAAGCTGGTGGAGGAGTTTGATGCGCCGAATGAGTCCTCGAACTTCGTGAAAAAGCAGCTCCAACACATGGCGGCTTCTGACTTTCTCGGGCTGGCGGCGGACGCGCTTGGCCGCGGTTCCTTGGAAGTGCAAGATGGCAACGCGGGCGGGCGGGGGAACGCCGGCCTGGGCAATGCCAGCGCCGGTCTCGGCGGCAATGCGGGGGGCGCTTTCGGGGGGAACACCAACAGCGGGAGCAACCGGGGCACGGGCTTGACGAATATCCAGGGCGAAAGGCCCGTTCCGGAATCCATCATCGTGGGGAAGACCCTCCTGATCGCGGACAATCAGCTCAACACCATCATCGTTTCCGGCTCGCCCGAGGACGTCGAATTGGTCAATCGCCTGGCGGAGGAATTGGACGTCCGCCCCCGGCAGGTCCTCATCCGGGCCATCATTGGGCAGTTGACGCTCACCAACGATCGCCGGACCGGCTTCGAACTTCTCCAGGTCCTCAATGATTCCTTCATCGGTTCGACGAACAACACCGGCACCAACGCCGACGATGGGCTGGCCTCGGCCACCGGGATTTCCGAATTGATTCGGGCCAACGACCTCAGCGACAGCCTCGCCATCTACTATCGCACCGGACAGTCAGTCGCCACCTATCTGCGGCTCCTCGAAAGCCAGCGAGACTTCAAGCTACTAGCCAACCCGGCCGTTTTCACCGGCAACAATCAGCCCGCGGTCCTCTCCTCCGGGCAGCAAGTGCCGGTTCCCACCAGCACCGTCACCAGCACCATCAGTCAGGATGGATCGCTCACCTCCAACATTGGCTACCGTGAGGTCGTGCTGGAACTCTCGGTCACTCCACTCATAAGTTCCGAGGACGACGTCACGCTCTTCGTGACGCAAATCAACGACAACGTCATCGGGTCCCAATCGATCTCTGGGAACGATGTGCCGGTCATCTCGACCCAGCAGCTCGGCACCACCGTGACCGTGCGGGATGGCGGCACCATCGTCTTGGGGGGGCTCATCGTGGAGCAGGAAACCGATGAGGATTCCGGGGTCCCGTTCCTGGTGAGAGTGCCGCTTCTGCGTCATCTCGTGGGCACGGTCGACAAAGGGATCGAGCGCCGGGAAATCATGATCTTCATTCAGGCCAATATCATCGACGGCCCCGAAGAGCTGGAGCGGGAGTGGGCGGCTGAAGAAATTCTCCCTCGTTTTGGGAGGGAGGACTCCACCATTCTGCCTGATCTCCGCCCACCGGAGGGCAACGAGGCAGCGGAAAGCGAGACCAAAGAAGAGAAAGAGGAATCCTTTTTCGGCAGAATGTTCGGCAGCGGTTCAAGCGAGAAAAGCAGCACCGGGAGCAGCGCCTTCAAGAAACGCTGACACAAGGTGAAACCCAACCTTGGTGGGCCGCGACGTCCCCGGCGCGGCGGGTGCGATGAGCCGATGTGCAAACCAGCTACCCACCCAAGGCCTTTCCGGCTACCCATCACTTGGGTAATACCAATCTCCAGAATTCACAGGTAGAATGGAGGGAAGGAGGTGTGGGGAAGAGGCGCTGAAGCGCGGGGAAGGGAGAGCCGGTGTCTTTCGGGCCAGCGCTGCGTTGCTCCTAGGTTACGGTGCCTGCACCGCGCCCTCGTCGCGCCTTGGTCTGGCCCGAAATCCACTCGGCCATTCTAC
>JBCCJK010000046.1 GCA_039027815.1 Verrucomicrobiota bacterium | reverse complement strand
TGCTCCTCGGTTACGGTGCCTGCACCGCGCCCTCGTCGCGCCTTGGTCTGGCCCGAAATCCACTCGGCCATTCTCCCAGATAATTCTGCCGCTTGTAAAAAGCGACCGGGTCGAGGGGTGGGACGGGTTGATAGAAGGAGTTCGAGAAAGGGGCCCGCGCGCCTTTCTACCCGTTTATCCGGCAGCCTGCTATCCGGTCTTCGGGCGGGTCAGTTCGAGAATCTTGGGAGCGGCAAAGATACAATTTGAAGAATGAAATGGGTTTCCTGTATCAGCCGACTGCTGATCGGGATTTCTTCAAGTCTGCGAAGTAGAGCAGGGACGACAGCTGCCAATCGATCTTGAGCTGTGGAGGGAGATCTGGCGGAAGGAAGGCATGGTGACCTTCAGGCTGCCTTCGGCAGAGTTCCTTTTGATCTGCGGAAAAACTCAAGGGATCCATGTTGCGAACGGAAAGCCGATTTCGGTAGAATACAGGTTCGCTTTATTTAACCGAAAGCTGTTTTCAGGTAATAAGGAGGGCGTTTGTTCGCCGAAACTGGTCTTTCGGCTAAGAGTGGCTGCCTGCGTGCGGGATCCAGAGGAGGGTGGGGGTGGGGACTTGGATGTCTTTTTTGTAAGGTCGGATGGAGAGGGTTTCCAGTTCCAAGGCGGTGGGGGCGTGGGTGGTTTCCAGCTTGGCGACTTCTGCTTGGAGTTCTTTTTCGAGGGCGGCGAGTTCGTTTTCGAGGTCGTCGACTTTTTCTTTGGCGCGGCCGACGTCACTGCTTTGTTTCCAGGCACGGGTGGCGCTGCCAGCGCTGGAACGGCCTCGCCGGAGTGTGGTGCCGGTGAGTTTTTTTTGGCCGCCCAGGAGGGCTCCAAAGAGCGTCCCCACCAGACTCAAGCCCGCTTGGATCTGGCTGGAGCGGGCCTCGGCTTTTTCGCGAGCGACGCGGTCTTCGGCTGTGCGGAGGCGCTTTTCGATGGTGGCGGCTCGGGCGGCGTATTTCTTTTTAAGCGCTTTGGCCGCTGCGTCCCGGATTTCGCGAGCGCGGTGGGCGAGGCGTTGGCGGAAGTCGCCCTCGGGTTCATTGATTTCCGAGGCGGTTTTCAGGAGGGGGGAGTAGAAGAGGGTGCCGCGCTTTTCCTGGTAGATCGAGTCGGCGAAGGCTTGGGCGGCATCCCGGTAGGTGGTGGCTCGAGTGGCTTCGGCGGGCGCTTCGGCAAAGGCGGCTCCCGGGACGGGTTTTTCTCCTAGGGGGGTGGTTTCGGGAAGGGGCTCGATTTCTTCGAGGCCGCTGCTGTCGAAGAGGTGAAGTCGGCGGAGGGTTTGGCTGTGTTCTCGCCGGTGTTTGCGACTGACATAGGTGACGCGGGCTTCTTCCAGCAGGTGGGGTAGGTAGGTGATGTCTCCGGTGCCCGGGGCGAAGCGTTCTTCCACTTCGGAGGCGATGGGCGGTCGGCTGCTGGCGGGAGGGGTCTGGGCTGTTTTTTTGGGTGGGGCTGCCGGCCGAGGGGCTGGGGGGGCACTCGCTTCGAAGCGGTGGCGCACGGGGTCCATGAGTTGGCGGATTTGCTCTTTCTGAAGGGGTCCCCGGAGGTAACTCATGACCCAGCGGACCTGGAAAAGACGCGGGCCACCCGGCTCGTGCACGTTGTGGAGAAGGAAGTTTCGTTTCGGGAGACTGGCCAAGGTGGTTTCCAGTTCTTTCCGATTGAGCCCGCTGCCGCTGGCGCTGAGGAGGCCGTCGAGGACGCGTTGTTGATCGCGCTCGGTTTGGAGTCGCCCGAGAAACCAGGTGCCCATGTTGGAGAGGGCCTTGTAGTCGAGGTCGACTGGATTTTGGGTGGCCAATAAGGTGCCGAGCCCGTGGGCGCGGGCCTGTTTCAAGAGGGTCAGGAGGGGCTTTTTGCTGGGCGGGTTGGCGGTGGGCGGCAGAAAGCCGAAGACTTCGTCCATGTAGAGCATGGCCCGGAGGCTGGAGGTGCCGGGCTGCTGTCGCATCCAGCCGATCATTTCTTGGAGCACGAGGGTGGTGACAAACATGCGCTCGCTGTCGTTGAGGTGGGCGAGGCTGAGGATGGAGAGGCGAGGCTGTCCCGACGGGGCGTGGAGGAGGGTCTCGGCGTCGAGGGGCGGGCCTTGACGCCAGACTGAGAAGGAGGGGGAGGCCAGAAGCGCGTTCAAGGCGAGGACGAGTTTCAGGCGCTCGCTCGCCGGATAGAACGATTCTAGGTCGAGAACGCCGATTTTTTCGAATTCCGGTTTTTGGAGCAGGCGCAGGAGGGATTCCAAGTCGAGCGATTGGCCGCGATGCCAGGCGTGCTGCAGGGTGGTCGAGAGAAAGACGAATTCCCGGTCATGGCTTTCGGCTTTTTCTCCGATGAGCGAGAGGAGGGAGGCGACGGTCCCTTCGATGCGATCGGCGAGCGCTTCGGCATCCGCGAGCAGGGCGGCAGAGGGCGCGGTGAGCTGCCCGAGCAAGGAGAGAGGGATCCCGGCGGTGGAGCCGGGGGTGAAGACGTTGATTTCCACTTTCTCGCGAAAGGTGCGGATGCGTTCCGGTCCTTGCTCCCACTGGGCGAGACCGCTTTTCCAGAGGGTGGCTGTGTCTTTGGCCAACTCGCTGGGCGAGAGGTTTTTGCGCCGGGCTTCATCGGGGTCGACCCAGGGTTCAAAATCGGCGGGGGCCAAGTCGGGGAAGGCGAGCAGGAGGTTGGCGATGTCGCCTTTGGGATCGATGATGACGGCCGGGATGTCATCCATGGCGGCTTCTTCCAGCATGGCGATGCAGAGGCCGGTCTTGCCTGAGCCGGTCATGCCAAGGACCACTCCGTGGGTGACGAGGTCTCGGGAGTCGTAGAGAACGGTTTCCCCGTCGGGATCGCGACCCAGGTAGAAGGCGCCCAATTTTTCGTAGTTCGTCATGCGCAGTGCCCGGGCGGGGAGTCCTTTAGAGTGGGGAGGCTTCGGCGCCACACTGCCCGCGCTGGCGCAGGGCGTGATCGCAGAGGACGAGGGCCGTCATGGCTTCGACCATGGGCACGGCGCGCGGGAGCACACAGGGATCGTGGCGACCGCGTCCCTTGAGCTCGGTGTCTTGGCCTTGCTGGTCGACGGTTTCCTGGCTGGTCATGATGGTGGCGGTGGGCTTGAAGGCGACGCGGAAGTGGAGGGGCTGGCCATTGGTGATGCCGCCTTGGGTGCCGCCGGAGCGATTGCTCGCGGTGGTGACTTGATCGCCCTGCATGCGAAAGGCGTCGTTGTGCTCCCGACCCGTCAAGAGCGTGCCTGCGAAGCCGCTTCCGATTTCGAATCCTTTGGTGGCGGGCAGGGAAAGCATGGCCTTGGCGAGATCGGCATCGATTTTGTCAAAGACCGGCTCGCCCCAGCCTGGTGGCACCCCGCGGACGATGCACTCCACGACGCCGCCGATGGAGTTGCCCTCCTTGCGGGTGGCTTCGATGAGGTCGATCATCGCTTGCACGGAATCGGGGTCGCCCGTCCGCACGATATTGCTTTCGACTTCGGCGCAGGTGAGGCGCTCGGGGTCGACTTGGGCCTGGAGGTCCTTGATGGAGGCGACCCAAGCGACGATTTCCAGCCCGGAGGCGAATTGGGTGCGGAGGACTTTTTTGGCGACGGCGGCCGCGGCCACCCGGCCGATGGTTTCACGGGCCGAAGCCCGGCCACCTCCTTGCCAATTTCGAAAGCCGTATTTGGCGTCGTAGGTGTAGTCGGCGTGCGAAGGGCGATATTTCTTGGCCATTTCGGAGTAGGCCTCGGGGCGGTGATCTTGATTGCGCACCAAGATCGAGAGCGGCGTGCCGGTGGTGCGGCCTTCGAAGGTGCCGGAGAGGATTTCGCAAGCGTCCGCTTCCTGGCGGGGGGTCACGATTTTCGATTGGCCGGGTCGGCGACGGTCGAGGTCCACTTGGATCTCTTCGCGAGAGAGTTCGATGCCGGGTGGGCAGCCATCGATGAGGCATCCCACGCCGCCGCCGTGGGATTCTCCGTAGGTGTGAAGGCGGAAGGCCTGGCCAAAGGTGCTCGACATGGGACGAGGTATATAAGGGGAGAGTCGAGTCTTGGGAATACAGAATTTTTCGCGAGGGAGCAAAAACCTTGCTCGCGCCCCGGGATGCCATCGACTATTCTTCCAGCATGAAAAACAGACTTTGCCGACGCGTCGCTTCCCTTGCCTTGGGCACCCTTCTCCTCGCCTCCCTAAGCGGGTGCGGTGTCCTAGCCGGGGCGGCCGTGGGAACGGCGGCTGGCTACAAGATGAAGCAAGAGGGTTACAAGTTCCAGAGCCCCGTCACCAAGGAGTGATCACTCCTTGGTGGGCACAAAGACGAGTGCCAAGCCATTGATGCAGTAGCGCTGGTCTTTGAGGTTGCCATAGTTCTCTCCCAGGAAGAGGTGACCAAGGTGGCTCTGGCAGGTTTTGCAGCGAACTTCGGTTCGCACCATTCCGTGACTGCGGTCTTCCAGGAGTTCAATCTGGCCGCCTTCGGCAATGTCATAGAACGAGGGCCAGCCGGTGCCGGAATCAAATTTGTGAGCGGCGTCAAATACGAGCGCGCCGCAGCCCGCGCAGTGATATTGTCCCGCTCCTTGGTCCTTGGTCTGACGGTAGACCGCACCAAAGGGAGGTTCGGTGCCCGATTCGCGAAGAATGTAATATTGCTCTGGAGTGAGTTGAGCGCGCCACGCCTCTTCGGTTTTCTCCACTGGGGCTGGGGGCGTGGGCGGGGCGACTTTCAGCTCGGGCATGGTGCTGGTCCGGAGCGGATTGGCTTGCAGATTTTGCCATCCTAGGACGGCCAGGGCCACAAGTGACAACAGAAGGAGCGGTAGAAATCGTTTCATCAAACAGAGGGAGAAGGGGCGGCCAGGGTTTCTTCCAAAATTCAAACGAGGGGAGGTGGTTCCTGGCCTCGCGGGACAAAGCGAAGCGCCAAGCCATTGATGCAGTAGCGTTGGTCGGTAGGGGTCTCGAAGCCTTCGCCCGCGAAGACATGGCCGAGATGCCCTTGGCAACGTCGGCAGAGGACCTCGGTCCGCACCATGCCACCGCTGCGGTCCGCTCGGATGGTGACCGAGTCGATCTCCGCCGGGTCGTAGAAAGAGGGCCAGCCGCAGCCGGAATCAAACTTGGTTTGGGAAGCAAAGAGATGTTGCCCGCAGGCCACGCAAAAATAGTCGCCTTCGCCCTGCTTTTTTACGGTTTCGTAAATTTCACCATAAGGGCGTTCGGTGCCAGCTTTTCTGAGAATGTGGTATTGCTCGGGGGTGAGTTCTTTCTTCCATTCTTGGTCGGTTTTCATGGCTAGGCTGCAATACGTTTCAGGAAGCGGCCAACGGAGGGGCAGCGGGCAAAGGAGCAGAGGAAACGCGCCCGCGACCCTTTTTAGGCGATGCGGACGCTTCTTTTTTTATCAAGCTTGAGCAGATCACCCGGCTTCAAAGCAGGGGCGATTTTGGGATCTTCCAGTTTTTCGCCATTGAGTTGCACGCTCCCTTGTTGCACCAGGCGGCGTAGGTCGGCATTGCTCCGTTGGCTTTGGAAACCCTTGGCGTAAGCCTCGCTCACGATGGCGAGGAGGCCGGTCTCGGCTGCGGTTTGAGAGATCGTGACCTCGGGCCAAGTGGCCTCTTGGTCGTTTTGACCAAAGCGGGCTTCAAAATTGGCCCACGCAGCGCGCGCCGCTTCCTGGTCGTGGTAACGAGCGACCAACTGGCCGGCGAGCGATTTCTTGGCTTCCATGGGGTGGACGCTGTCATCCATTTCCTGACCGAGGAGCAGGAGGTAGTAGCGTCTCATGAGCTGGTCCGAGATGCTGAGGACTTTGCCAAACATCTCGTCCGGCGAGTCGGCCACCCCAATGTAGTTGCCATAGCTTTTGGACATCTTTTTGACCCCATCCGTTCCTTCCAGGAGCGGCATACAGAGCACGACCTGCTGCTCCATGCCTTGCTCTTTCTGAAGATCTCGGCCTACCAGAATGTTGAAGAGCTGGTCGGTGCCGCCGATTTCGACGTCCGCTTTCACTTCCACCGAATCCCAGCCTTGGACGATGGGATACTGAATTTCATGGAGGCGGACTTCCTGGCCTTTTTCGATGCGGTTGCGAAAATCCTCTCGTTGGAGCATCTGCTGCATGGTGACGCTGGCGTTCAGCCGGAGGACTTGTTCGTAGGTCATTTGGCGGAACCAATCACCATTGTAGACGATCTCGGTCCGGTCTCGGTCGAGAACCTTGAAGGCCTGGGCGGTGTAGGTCTCGGCATGGGCCAAGACCTCTTCGCGGGAGAGGGGAGGGCGGGTGGCGGAGCGCCCTGATGGATCGCCAATGGTGGCGGTGAAATCGCCGATGATGAGGACGGCTTGGTGGCCCCATTCCTGAAACTGACGGAGCTTTTCCAGGACAACGGTGTGGCCGAGGTGGATGTCGGGGGCGGTCGGATCCACCCCGAGTTTCACTCGAAGGGGCTGGTTTCGCGCCAACTTGTTCAGGAGCTCTTTTTCCGATATGATCTGGGCCGCGCCTTGGCAAAGGGCCTCCTTTTGTTCCTCGACCGACTTCATGAGGCCGGGAGACAAGCGCAGGGGAATGTTGATTGCAAGCCCTCCAGTCTGCTCAGAAGCCGCGGTAGTCTTGGGCGAAAGGATTTCGGCCGGCCTCCACGGCGCGGAAAAATCTGGCGGAGTGCATTCGACTGAGGTCGCGACGGGCGTTGGGATCAAGCAGGCTGGCTTCTTCACCGAGCGGAGTGGATCCCTCGCTCAGAAAGAGAGTGTTCAACCACTCCTCCTCGCTCAAGCCGCTGTCCTCCAGCTGGGCCCCGAAAAGGGATTGGCTGGCAGCGAACTCGTCTGCGGCTTCGATGGTGTCCACGTAGGCCAAGTTGGCTGAGCTGGGCGCGGCGGGGGCGGGACCGACGGCTTCCGGGTCGGAGAAAAAACCTAGAGAGGTGCTTTTTTGGCAAGCTCCCAAGAGGAGGCCGCACAGCGGGAGGAGAAGGGTGAGCTTCATAAAGCAGGGTCGGAGTCAAAGACCTGCCGTTTGTGGAGCAGATAGCCGACCGCTACCAGAGAAAACTCAATCTTTTCCGAGAAAGCGACGGATGTCTCCCAAATTCATGGAAGAGCCCCCGTAGCTGTTTTGGGTTTCCGCCATGGGGGGATCGGAATTGCGAACCGCTTCGTTCATGGAGGCGGGGGCGGGAAGGCCATTGTCAGCGAACTCGAGATCACCTTGAGAAAAGAGGTTCGGGTCGACGTCGGGGACGCCGCTGTCATACATCCGTTGGGAGAAGGTCGCACGCTCGCCCGTGAGCGGAGAGCGAGCTTTCTCCCACTGGTTGGCGGCCCCTTCGAAGCGTTTGCCGGAATCGTAAAAGCTGCCGCCGGAGAATTTTCGGTTGGCACCGGAGAAGCTGCCAGTCGCGAAATCACTCGTGGCGTAGCTGCCAGTTTGAAAGGTCCCAGCCGAGAACATTTTGTCGGCAAAAGGGGTGCTGCGCTCTGTCACAATGATGGTCTGCCCGTCCTCGTTTTGCACGTAGTCGAAGCCACCAGCATATTTGTCCCTCATGGCATCAAAGTCGCCAAAGAGGGAATTGGACGCGTCGAAGGCGCGAGACTGGTTGGGCTGGCTTGTGTCTGACTCGGATTCAGCGAGTTGCGTGCTTTGGCAGCCTGCAAAGAGCACCAAAGCGGAAGAAGCCAAGAGAAGAAGAGCGCGTGTCATGATCGGTGGGGGAAAGGGGGGATGGAGAAATTACCCGGGTAGTGGACTTTAGGAAAGCGTTAAATGACGCTCTGAGCATCTGAAAGACTTGAGGGTCTCACTGAACCAGCTTCTTGAGGCCGTTTAGGTTGCTGCGATAGTTTCCCACGAGAGTGCCATCGGTTTTGCAAACCATGACCGCAGGAATGCCGTTGACCCCGTGGGAGAACTCTTCCTCGAAGTCCTCCACCTTGCGCAGTTTCAGGTGAGGCCACGGCATCGATTTGCTGAAGGCATACTCTTCCATGGCGTCCTCGCTGCTATCCCGGGTGATCAAGACAATCTCAAAATTTTCATTTTTGTTTTCGTTATAAAACGCCACCAGATCGGGACTGAAGTCTTGGCAATAGCCACACCACGAGGCCGTGTAGAAGAAAACGTAATATTTTTTGGGCGTGGCGACCTCCCCGGCCCGTCGAAGGGATTTCCCCTGAAGAGTTTCGAGGTTTCCATCAAGGAGCTTGGAAAAGGCGGTGGTGGGGCTTTCTTCCTCAGGAGGGCTCTGGTCGGCGAAAGCGGACTTCAACTCCTGGGCGCTTTCTGGAGAAAGTTGGGTCGCCAACAGGGTGATACGGGGTCCGCCTTGGACATCAAATTCTCCTGCGATTTCTCCATTCTGTTCAAAGACTCTCACCAATTGCATGATGGCTTCGCGGCCATCTTGGGATTTCCATGTTTTGAACTCAGCGTGAACCGAAGACAGTAGAAGGAAAAACAGGAAGACGACTGAGGACATGGGGTAGGTAGGTCGTTTCGTCATGGTGGAAAAATGGGGAGGATTGGGGCCCCAAAAAGAGGTTACGGTAGGAAGGGAGAAAAATCCATCCGATTAGTGACGTTTCCCTGGGCTTGGGAGAGAAGCGATGCGGCTCACTGCTTGGGGTCTAGTGGGAATGGTTTGGAAGAGGGAGTGGCGTTGTTTGGTTCTCTCTCAAAATTGATCCAAATCACCTGTCGTTTTGAAAGGAATTCTCAAATGAGGAGCGAGATGGGGAGTAGCGTGACTCAAGGGGGCTTTCGGAGAGGTAGATCTGAGGGATTTATGTGAGATTGGAATGGATTAAGAATTCATTAAAAAAGATTTGAACCATTCAAAAATTCGTATATAAGCTCCCGTTTTTAACACCTGAACCAAATACCGAATGCCTAGAACAAAATCGCTCTCAGTCACTGAAGCCAAAATCCAGAAGTTAGAAACCGAGTTGGAAGCTCTCCGGGGCGAACGCGCTCAAATCCTTGCCGATCAACTCGCTGCTGCAGAGGCTCAACTAGATGGCCTCCGTTCTCTCGTGAAGGAAGCTGGGGGCGCCACGCCGGCACCCCGCAAGCCCGGTCGTCGCCCCGGAAAGAAGGCGGCTAAGAAAAAAGCGGCCAAGAAGAAGGGCAAGCGCACACGCGTGAACGCTGCGGAAGCGGCCAAGAGGATCGAAGCCCTCGTGACCGAAGCGGGTGCGGAAGGCATTTCGGGACGGGAAGTCGCGCTCAAGGCGGGAATCGCTTACCAATCGGCACTCAAGATTCTCAATGGCAGCAAAGGCTACAAGAGAACTGGGAAGGCCCGCACCGTGAAGTTTTTCAAGAAGTAAGGAAAGATTCTTTCTCTATGAGCAGAGAAGGCCGGGCCGCTGCCCGGCCTTTTTTGTGTCAAGCATTCAGCAGCTTGGTATAATACCAACCACCAGAATTCACTGGAAGAATGGAGGGGAGGTGTAGTGGAGAAGAGGCGCTGAAGCGCGGGGTAGGAAGAGTCGGTGTCTTTCGAGCCAGCCCTGCGTTGCTCCTCGGTTACGGTGCTCGCACCGCGCCCTCGTCGCGCCTTGGCCTGGCCCGAAATCCACGCGGCCATTCTACCAGCTAATTCTGCAGCTTGGTATTAGGCTTGAGAGGAGCTGTCTGGCGGGCTTTGGAAGCCGAAAAAAAGCCCCGACCGGAGAGCTCCGATCGGGGCTGTGGGTAATTGGCTCCGTCAGGTGCCAATCGGGAAGGGCTTACATCATGCCACCCATTCCGCCCATGCCACCCATTCCGCCGTGGTCGTGTCCGGCCGGAGCAGGCTCTTCCTTCTCAGGAAGGTCCGTAATGAGACATTCCGTGGTGAGGAGGAGGCCGCTAATGGACGCGGCGTTTTGCAGGGCGCTGCGAGTCACCTTCGTGGGATCCACGACACCGGAGGCAATGAGGTCGGTCAGTTCGCCGGTGGCGACGTTGTAACCCATATTGCCGGAGGCGTTCTTGACTTGCTCCACGATAAGGGCGCCTTCGCGACCCGCGTTGGCGGCGAGCTGACGAAGGGGCGCTTCGATGGCGCGACGCACGATGTCGGCGCCAATGGCTTCATCGCCAGAGACGTCCAAGCCATCGGTGGCTGCTTGCGCGCGAAGGAGAGCTGTGCCGCCTCCGGGGACGATGCCTTCTTCCACCGCGGCGCGGGTGGCGTGAAGGGCGTCTTCGACGCGGGCTTTCTTTTCCTTCATCTCCGTTTCGGTGGCCGCACCGACGTTGATGACGGCCACTCCGCCGGCCAGTTTGGCGAGGCGCTCTTGGAGTTTCTCGCGATCGTAGTCGCTCGTGGTTTCTTCGATCTGGCGTTTGATCTGGCTGACGCGGCCGGCGATGTCTTCGCTTGTGCCAGCGCCTTCCACGATGGTGGTGGATTCTTTGTCAATGCTGACGCGCTTGGCAGAGCCGAGGTCGTCGAGGGTGACGTTTTCCAGTTTGATGCCGAGGTCTTCTGTGATGACGCGGCCACCGGTGAGGATGGCGATGTCTTCCAACATGGCTTTGCGGCGGTCCCCGAAGCCGGGGGCTTTGACAGCGGCCACATTCAGGGTGCCACGGATCTTATTGACCACCAAGGTGGCGAGGGCTTCGCCTTCAACATCTTCCGCGATGATCAGGAAGGGGCGTCCGCTTTGGGCCACTTTTTCCAGCAGAGGAAGCATGTCCTTGAGGCTGGAGATCTTTTTCTCGTGGAGTAGGATGTAGGCGTTGTCCAAGGAAGCTTCCATGGAGGTGGTGTCGGTCACCATGTAGGGGGAGAGGTAGCCCTTGTCGAACTGCATGCCTTCGACCACGTCGAGGCTGGTTTCGATGGACTTGGCTTCTTCCACCGTGATGGTGCCGTCCTTGCCGACCTTGTCCATGGCATCAGCGATGATTTGGCCGATTTCCTCGTCCCAGTTGGCGGAGACGGTCGCCACTTGGGCGATCTCTTTGGAGTCATCCACTGCCTTGGAAATTTCGTGGAGCTTGGCCACGATGGCTTCCGAGGCTTTTAGGATACCGCGTTGGAGTGAGGTGGGGTTGGCTCCGGCCGTGACGTTGCGGAGGCCTTCCCGATAGATGGCCTCGGCCAAGACGGTGGCGGTGGTGGTGCCGTCTCCGGCGATGTCAGAGGTCTTGCTGGAGACTTCACGAATGAGCTGTGCGCCCATGTTTTCGTAGGGGTCTTCCAGTTCGATTTCTTTCGCCACTGTGACACCGTCTTTGGTGATGGTGGGGCTGCCGAATTTCTTGTCGAGAATGACGTTGCGACCGCTGGGCCCAAGCGTGCTTTTGACGGCACGGGCGAGCTTTTCCACGCCGCGCAGGAGCGCTTGGCGAGCGGACTCGTCGAATTGAAGTTGTTTAGCCATTTTGTTTGATTAGATGGGTTGGTTGCAGTGAGTGGGGTTTAGCCTTCGAGGATGCCGAGGACGTCGGATTCCGAAAGAATGAGCAATTCTTCGCCGCCGACTTTCACTTCGGTTCCTCCATATTTGGAGATGAGGACGGTATCGCCCACCTTGACGGTGAACTCGATTGCGTTGCCGTTGTCATCCTTGCCGCCGGTGCCGAGGGTGATGACCTCGGCGTGCTGTCCCTTTTCCTGAGCGGTTTCAGGGAGCACGATGCCGCCAGCGGAAATGGATTCCGCCTCGACACGCTTTACGAGCACACGGGCTCCAAGCGGTTTCACGGAGGTAGCAGTTGCTGTTGCCATGTTGTTTCTGTCTTTGTTTGGGTTGTTGGTGTGGTGCTTGTCCTTCCCCGCCACCGAGAGCGGCCGGGATCTTCAAGCAGGATGGATCAGGCCGCGCTGAGAGAGGGTCTCGGCCAGCGCGACCAAAAGGATCATTTCTTTTCGTCTTCGACGACTTCGGCCTCGACCACTTTGGGCTCCTTGCTCTCGCTGCCCGAGGGCTCGGCCTGAGGGGCGGGCCCTCCTTCGGGAGCGCCTCCACCGGCCGCGGCCGCGGCTTGCGCGAGTTCCGAGAGACTGGATTGCAGCTCATCAGTGGCAGCTTTGATTTTGGCGGCGTCGCCACTGTCGAGCACGTCCTTGACGGCTTGGACCTTGGCCTCGATGCCAGTCTTGACTTCGGCCGGCAATTTATCGCCCAGCTCCTCAAGTTGCTTCTCCACCTGATGAGCCATGGAGTCGGCGTTGTTGCGAGCTTCGACGGATTCCTTGCGCTGTTTGTCCTCTTCGGCGTGAGCCTCGGCGTCGGCCTTGGCCTTTTCGATTTCCGATTCGCTCAGGCCGCTCGACCCTTCAATAGAGATGGTGCTTTCTTTGTTGGTGTTTTTGTCTTTGGCGGAGACGTGGAGGATGCCGTTGGCATCAATATCGAAGGTCACCTCAATTTGAGGCACTCCACGGGGGGCCGGTTCAATGCCTTCCAACTTGAAGGTGCCGAGGGTCTTGTTATCGCGAGCCATGGGCCGCTCTCCTTGAAGCACCACGATTTCGACGGCCGGTTGGTTGTCCGAATAGGTGGAGAAAGTCTGCGATTTCTTGGCGGGGATGGTGGTATTGCGCTCGATCATGGCGGTGGCCACGCCCCCGGCCGTTTCGATGGCCAGGGTGAGAGGAGTGACATCAAGGAGGAGGACATCCTTGACGTCCCCTTGGAGCACGCCGCCCTGGATGGCTGCGCCGATAGCCACCACTTCGTCCGGGTTGACGCCTTTGTGCGGTTCTTTCCCGGCGATAGCCTTGGCGGTTTCGATGACTTTGGGCATGCGGGTCATGCCGCCCACGAGCACCAACTCATCGATCTCGCTACTGCTAACGCCCGCTTCCTGGAGGCAGCTTTCCACGGGGGTGCGGGTGCGATCAAAGAGGCTTTCGGTCAGTTGTTCCAACTTGGAACGAGTGAGCGATTTCTGGATGTGCTTGGGACCGGTTTGGTCAGCTGTGATGAAGGGCAAGTTGATGTCGTAGCTTTGGGCGGAGGAGAGGGACTTCTTGGCGTTTTCCGCCTCTTCTTTAATCCGCTGGAGGGCGTCCGGTTGGCCGCTCAGGTCGATACCGGAATCACTTTTGAATTCGCTGACGATCCAACGGATTATGGCGTTGTCCCAGTCATCGCCGCCTAGATGGGTGTCTCCATCAGAGGCCAGCACTTCAAAGACGCCATCTCCGATTTCGAGGACCGAGATATCGAAGGTGCCCCCGCCCAAGTCGTAGACGGCGATCTTTTCGTCAGACTTTTTATCCAGGCCATAGGCGAGGGAGGCAGCCGTCGGTTCGTTGATGATGCGTCGGACGTTCAACCCCGCGATTTCTCCGGCGGCTTTGGTGGCACTTCGCTGCGCGTCATTGAAGTAAGCGGGCACAGTGATGACGGCTTCCGTGATGGTCTCCCCGAGTTTGGACTCGGCATCCGCCTTCAATTTGGCGAGGATCATGGAGGAAATTTCCTGCGGGCTGAAGACCTTCTTCTCACCGCCGACCTCGACTTGGATATGAGCATCGCCATTGGAGGCTTCGACGATTTTGTAGGGCAATTCCTTGTCGCCAGGAGTCAGTTCCGAGAACTTGCGTCCAATGAGGCGTTTGGCGGAGAAGATGGTGTTGCTGGGGTTGGTGATGGCTTGGCGCTTGGCTGCTTTACCAACCAGGCGTTCACCACTTTTGCTGAAGGCCACCACGGAGGGTGTGGTGCGATCGCCGTCAGCGTTTTCCAGAACCATAGGCTCTCCACCATCCATGACGGACATGCAGGAGTTCGTGGTTCCTAGGTCGATTCCGAGAATTTTAGGCATAGGTTTACGAGGTTAGTGAGGAGGGGAGATAAAATTGGGAAAAGTTCTCAGGTGAAATTAGTGCAAGCTGCATTCCAATCGTGATTTCTAGTTTATAAGTCCCTGATGTAGAATGGTTTGTGAAGTTGCAGGCAAAAGTCAGTCTTGATCCTGGATTACAAATCGAGCCAAGATGACGCACTTGGCTGTGACAAAATGAGTCGCTGTGTCAGGCTGGCAGCTTGGGTGGGAGAATCCGGTTGCGTGAAAGGGGAAACCTCCTAGAATGCCGTCCCCATTCCCGGACAGGTGCCAGAGCGGTCGAATGGGCACGCCTGGAAAGCGTGTGTGCCGGAAACGGTACCGTGGGTTCGAATCCCACCCTGTCCGCCAGAAGCCAGAGCCCCACCGGGGCTCTGGCTTCTGGCGTTACAGGAGTGGGCTGAGAGCCTCTTGGGCAAGCGCCCAACCGGGTTCGAGTGCCCTCTTGCGAAGCAAGTAACCTCCAAAAGGGAACTCCGGAGGAGGAGTTCCCACAACGCACGCACCCTCGCCCGAGGCGAGGGACATCCCACCCCACCGGGGCTCTGGCTTCTGGCGATAATACCAACCTCCAAGTTGAACTGGTAGAATGGAGGGATGTGATAGTGGGGAAGAGGCGCTGAAGCGCGAGGCGAGAAGGGCCGGTGCCTTTTGGTTCAGCCCGGTGTTACTCCTCGGTTGCGGTGCTTGCACCGCGCCCTCGTCGCGCCCTGGTCTGAACCAAAATTCACTCGGCCATTCTACCAGTTCAACTCGCAGCTTGGTATAGGGAGTGGGCCGAGAGCCCCTTGGGCAAGCGTCCGACCGGGTTCGAGTGCCGTCTTGCGAAGCAAGGAACCCACGGCCAGAGCTACTTCTCCGAAGGACAGTAGGTCGCTTCCAGGAGCGCTAAGCATTCCAGCCAAAATGGTATGTTCATAGCTTCGTAGCGGATGGTATCCGGGCCGGTTTTGGTGGGGAAAAGAATGTTGCTGGGTTCTTCTACCAGTTCGTCGAAGAGGCGGGTGAGACAGTGGGCGTGGATTTCATCGCGAGCGCCGGGAAGAGGTTTGCCGGGGTGACCGTGTGCGTGGCGGCGGAGTGCACCGAGGACGAGGCGGAGGTCCTGGACTCCGAGTTCGAGGTGGAGAGGCAGAGCTGCTTGCCGGTGTTCTTCCACGAGGGCGGCCAGTCGGGCCACGACCCGCTTGGCTTCCGCTTTCCGGTCTTGGATCTCTTGCGCGGGAGGAGGTGAAGAGCAGGGCTCTTTCCCGATCTCGTAAAGGGAAGGCAAGGGCCCCCGCTTTCTCCGCTCTGCCATGAGGGAAGTCTGGGAGAGCGGGGGAGGCTGGTCAAGGGCCCGTTCGGCGGCCGGGTCTCGCCTACCCGCACCCCCGTTTATACCAACCTCCAGAATTCACTGGAAGAATGGAGGGGAGGTGGTGTGGGGAAGAGGCGCTGAAGCGCGGGGAAGGGAGAGCCGGTGTCTTTCGAGCCAGCCCAGCGTTGCTCCTCGGTTACGGTGCCTGCACCGCGCCCTCGTCGCGCCTTGGTCTGGCCCGAAATCCACTCGGCCATTCTACC
>JBCCJK010000045.1 GCA_039027815.1 Verrucomicrobiota bacterium | reverse complement strand
GGGCGCGGTGCAGGCACCGTAACCGAGGAGCAACGCTGGGCTGGCTCGAAAGACTCCGGCTCTTCCTTCCCCGCGCTTCAGCGCCTCTTCCCCACAACACCTCCCCTCCATTCTACCAGTGTATTCTGGAGGTTGGTATTAGAGACTGGCCTGCATGACCGCTTCGAAGCCCGCCGGAAACTCACCTTGCTCCAAACCCGTCACCTGATACAGCTCCCCCACGGCTCTCGCCTCTTTCAATCGCCTCGCCACCACCGAACCTGCTTCCAAGTCCTCCCCAGCCTGGAGGGTCTCGAGTGCCGAAAGAATGAGCGGATCTTTGATATAGAGTTCCATGGAAGCTTCCATTCCTGACTTTGAAAGCCAGGGAATCCGATTTCCAGCGAAAGTGAAGGCCTGGTGATAGCCGGTCAGCGCTTCGGATCGGAGTCTTTCCCGCTTCCTGACCAGGGCCGCCCGGCCCTCGTCTTCCGCACTTGTCCCAGGTTCCGCCAAAAGGTTCTCCACCACGTTCATCATCCCCTCCTTGGCCTCCCCTTTGATCAAGCCTAATTGAGCCAAAAGAGGCGCTGTCAGGGAGGCGGACTTTTCCAGCGCGACCGCCCCGTCAAAGATTTCCGGCCACCCTTCTTGGTTGATGCGGGAATCCTCTATTTTGGCCCAGAGGGAACAGATCGCCGGAAAGGCTTTCAGACTACCTGTCAGACCTTTCTCATCCAGATTTTTGCCCGCTTGCACAAAGACGCGGAACCTTTGGTCGTTTTCCAAAGCTTGGGCCAGCAGGTAGTCGAGCACGTAAATCTCGGCCAGGGAAGCGTAGTTGCCGGGCAAGCTTTTGATGACTTTGTGTTCCTCAGAGACTTTTCGGAAGAGGGACGCCGACCGCTTGAATTGCTTGCGATGCCAAAGGACCTCCGCCCGGCGAAATTCGGGCGGGAGATAGAACTCGGCCTCCTCGATGGTGGTGAAGGCCGCATTGCGCGGCCCATTATCGTTCAAGCTCTCAAAGAGTTGGAATCGCAGACCCTTTTGATTTCCGCCGAGGATTTCCACGGCCAAGCGTTTCCCTTGAATCGTGAGGTAGCCGGTCGGGTTGGCGAGCGGAGGCTGCTCCTCCTGGGCCCAGCCCGAAACTCCCAAAAGGAGGGTCAAGGCGCTGACAAAGACAAATGATCTCATTCCGAAATTTTCCTGAATAGGTTATTCTTCTTCCTCCCGGTTCGGCAACGGCCTCGCCACGACGCCCCCTTGTAGCTCCCATTCTTGCAGAAGGACGGCGGCATTGGCGATCGAGCCCGATTGATCCACTCGCCGATTCCGCTCGGTGTCCAACTTGGCCACCATTTGCCACAAGACATCATAGCCTTTTTGTTTTTCCAGGTTCTCGTAAGCCAGTTGCGCCGAACGAAGCCAGGCCGGGCCAGAGAACTCGATGTTCGTGGTGAAGACCGTCCAGACATTGTTGAAAGTCTGCAAGGCAGGCTGCCATTGGCCGAGGTCATCGTAAGCCTTGCCGACCAAGTAATTCACCTCCGCTTCATATTGACGCCACCGCTTCTCCGCCCCCAAGTGAGCCAAGCCGAGGTCGATGACCTTCTGGAGTTGATTGGTCCGCTGGTAGAGGAGGATGAGTTCCCGGCTGGCATCTTCCGCAAACTCCCGTCCCCCCTCTTGGATCAATTTCTGAAACATGGCCATGGCCTGTTCCCTTTCCTCCTTCTTGCCGCTGCGAGCCAAGGCGCGGGCCTTCCCCATGGTGGCAGTGGCTCGGTAGCCTTCGGCTCCCCGTTCCAGAACGGTATCGTAGTACTGCGAGGCCACCGCTTGATTTCCGGCCGTGGCCAAAAAGTCGGCCAACCTAACGAGAATCAGGTCAGAAAGCCGCTCCACATCGAAGTCACGCTGGATAATTTCAAAAAGGGCCTCAATTTTTGCTCCAAAGCGTGACTGCTCGGTCGGCAACTTGGTTTCCCGAAGGAGGCCTTGGTAGAGTTGCACCACCGACATGTAGAGATCGGCTTTCAGTGCATCGGAGGAAGACTTCCGGGCCAAGCCAAGGAGCTGTCCCTCAATTTTTTCTACCTTGAGACCCACTTCCCGAGCCACCTCCACATAGACCGAGACCAAGAGTTCGAAGAGTTCGCCTCCCTCACCCCCAGTGGCCAAAATGGCTTCGCTCAGCCACGGCAAGAGTTCGTCCACCCGATCGAGGGCGGCCAACGGTTCAATGGCGGCCGTGGCCACCTCAGGCACATAGGCATCGAAAGGATGTTTTTCGCGAAAAGTCTCATAAAGCCCCAGGATTTCATCCTGCCGGTTCCCGTGCGTCTCGAGCAAGCCGATTAGACTAAAGTAGACTTCCCCCACCACGTCCTCTCGCCCCTCGGATTCCGCCATCTCAATGCTTTCTCGGTAAAGAGACTCCGCCTCCTCCAAGTTCCGGAGATCTTCCTGGATGTTTCCTAACAGAAGGGTCGCATCCAATTCCAAAGGACTCCCCGGCCGCTCGGATTCCAAACGAGCCAGGAGGCTTTGGGCTTCCTCGTATTCCTTATCGAGAAAGTGGTAGCGAGCACGGGAGAAGAGAACCTGAGCGAGAGCGGCCCCTTCCGGAAACTTCTCCAAATAGGTCTGCAAAACCGAGATGGCCGAGTCCTTCTGCTGAAGATCGATCAAACTCAGCGCGAGCAAATTCAAGGATGGTTCCAGCAGGGCGGATTCCGGGTAGTCGTCCGTAAACTCCCGAAGCTTCTCTCTCGCCTGAGACGTCCGTGCGAGATAAAAAAGCGCCCCTCCCTGGACGTAGAGGGCCATCTCGTAGCGCTCGGGAGACTCCTTGGCTTCAGGCAGTGCCAGGTAGCGCTCCGCGACCGCCAAAGATTGCTCATAATCCCCTGCGTTGAAAAGGGCATCGAGGAGAAAGGAATAGACTTGTTCCGCCAACTCGTGATCCGGAAACTTTTGCAAAAGCTGATTGCCATAGGCTTCCGCTTGCAGGGGATCGCCCGCGAAAGACGCCCCACTCGCGGCATCAAAGAGCAGCTCTGGCTCCCGGGCATTTTCAGGGAATTGTTCCAAGAGTCTCCCGGCCGAAGCATAGACGGCCCGGTGGTTCTCTTTGACCCGTGAAAGATTGGTCATGCCTTGGGCCACAAAAAAATCGAGCGGTTCTTTCCGGTTGGCTTGCTCTTCGATGCCTTGAAGAACTTGCGCCATGACCTTGGCCTCGGGAGAGCTTTCCAAAACCACCAAGCTGCGCAACTCAATGTAGCGCTGCACCTCCTCGGTCGTGGGAAAGAGAGCGAAGAGATCTAGGGCGATGTCATACCTTTTGGCCTCAAAGGCTTTGGCTGCGTGGCCAAGATACTGCGGGAAGTAGGCGTAAAAGACATAGGGAGAAGCCTGCATCCGCCAGCCCCACTCTTCTAGAAAGCCGTCCAATCGATCGAAGTCACTTTTGGCAACCACGAGGGAGACAAATTTTTCGGTGAAAAACCCCTCGTTGGAAGGAGTCAGCCCCCCCTGTCGATCGACAAAGTCATACAAGCTGACGATGCCTCTCTCCGAGGGCTCCACGTTCCCAAGACTGAGATGACAAAGAAGCACGTTCACGAGCACTTCCAACTGCTGCACGTTGGCCTCCTCGGCCGGACGCACCTTCAAATACTCTTCGAACTTGGCTAGGGACTCCGAGAAAAGACTCTGTTCCAGAAGGCTGCGCCCCCACCACCAAATGGCCAAGGTTTCCATATCGTTGCCAACGGCTCCGTCCTTGTTGGCATATTTTTGGTTGCACGTTTGGAAGGACTTGGCGGCTTCTTCAAACTTTCCGAGATTGAATTGAGCGAAGCCCAAGCGGAAAAACACCACGCCAAACTTGGCTCGGTCGGGATTTTCCGGTTCGTCGAACTCCTTCCCAAATTCCCGGATGATCTTTTGGAGGATGTTCTCGGCTTCCGCCCACTTGCTGGCCCCGAGCAACTCCCCACTTTTGTTGAACTGATCGACCAATGCCTGCGCTTGGGTCAACTCGGTGGCTCCCAAAAAAGCCAGCCAACACGAGGCCATCAAAAGGGGCCGAAGGACGAAAGCGGATCGATTCATAAGGGGCAAAGAGCTAATTCAAGGAGCGCCCGCCAAGGGCCGTTTCGTCTCGGGAGTGGAAGGACGGCGCTCAGTCGCCCTCCGCAAAACCAGCGAGGGCGATCTGATCGATTTCAAAGCCAGCGATTGCGTTGAGCACATCCACGAAACGCTGCCCGCTGGCTTCATCCTTGGGGTTCAAAATAATGGTAGGTTTGTCGTTCGAGGCTTCCGCCCCTGCTTTGAAGAAGGCCAAACGCTCTTCTAAAAGCGGCACTTCGCGACCGCTCTCAATCTTGTCGAGAATCTCGGGATTCTTCCCGGGATTGGCCACGATGGTTCCGTCTTCTTGGATTTCCAAAACGAGCGGAGGAAGCGGGGGAGTCGGGGCATCCGAAGTCTGGTTGGAGGGAATCCCGAGATTGAGATCGATTTCTTGACGCTTCAGTTGGGAGGTCACCAGGAAGTAAATGAGCAGCAGGAAGGCCACATCGATCAAAGGGGCGATGTCCAGCTCAGGCTGGACCTCGTCGTCGTCTTGCGCTTTGAATCTTCGAGCCATCGTCAAGCTGGGGCCTAGCCCCCTTTGGCGGTTTGGTAAGTGGAGAAAATGGACTGGGAGATACCCGCCTCCGAGGCGGTTTTGAGGAGTCGCTTGTAATGGCGGACCCCTGCCGTGCTGTCTCCTCGGACATGCAGTTTGATGGGCTCTTCCCCGTTCGCCTCATCGCGATCCATCAGGAGCACTTTGATTTCATCCAAGGTGATCGAATCGCCCCCTTCTTTGGCATAGCGACCATCGTCCGCTTCCTCATCGGGCAAAATATTGATGACGACCCGGTTGGAAATCCCGCCTTCCGGCTTTTCCGCATTGTCGGCGATCGGAATATCGACCCGATCGTCTTTTTTGTAGTCGATCAAAGTGGCCGTCACCATGAAGAAAATCAGCAGTAGGAAGACCAAGTCAATCATGGACGACATGTCCGACTTGTGATCCAACTCGATCTCTGTCGTGCGCGTTTTTCTTGCCATGGGGTGGTAGCAAATAGAGGAGCGGCTCCAGTCCAGCCGAGGGTGCCCGGGAGGTCAGACCTCCCCTTCCTCTTCGGCCAGGCCCTCCGGGATCTTGGCGAAGACCTGCTCTCCATTGACCGCCACCACACTGGCGTCCAGCATTTCGCCAGCCGCGATGTGACTATCGGTCATGAATTTGGTGAGCAAGTTGCGGAAGAAGAAAAAAGCGAGCAAAGCCGGGATGGCGATGATGAGGCCTGAAGCTGTGGTCACCAGCGCTTCGGAGATATTCCCGGAAAGGGCCGAAGGATCCGCACCGCCCGTTTGTTCCAAGGTAGAGAATGCCTTGATCATCCCGGAAACGGTCCCGAGAAGACCCATCATGGGAGCGGCTTGCGCGATGACAGAGAAATAGGTCAATAGCCCCAGATAACCCTTTTGTTCTCTCACGGTGAACTCCGCCATGGAGTCTTCGACCGCATCCCGGCCGAGCGTCTCGGGATCGGTGGCATCGACCTTCGGGAGGGCGTGCGCCATCATGCGACCTAAAAAACTGGTCGAAACGGATGCTGTCTCGATCGCACTGCGGACTCGGCAGTTTTGCATATGGTCGATCAGCTGAAGGCGGAGGTCGTCGGGGAGGAACTTGCCTTTGTTGAACTGGATGAATCCAAAAATGATCAAGCCGATCAGACCCGCTAAAAAGATCCCGAGAGGATACATCGCCCAGCCACCGGCTTTGACCATGTCGATCAACTTGACTTGGGTGGCTTCATCTCCGGCCACTTCTTGCGCCATCAAAACGGGGGTCGCGAGGGCGTAAACAATGAGTGCCGCGAGGGCCTTAGAAGGGGGCTTCATACAGGAAAACGACTTAGCTAGGGTGAGGATTTTTGATGATTGACTCCCGTCCGCTGGGAAACGGGGGAGGAACGAAGCCAAGAACGACCGGGATTTCCACAAAAAATTGCGAATTTCTTCGCTTTTGCAAAATCGGCCCTCGTCCAGCCCCTAGCGAGAAAGCATTTCGGCCACCACCGGAACCAACTCCGAAGCCACCTTCTGGCTGCCTAGGTCACTGAAATAAATGTCATCGAAAAAGTGGTCCTTTTCGATAGGGAATTCAGCCGCCAGGTCAGACACTTTCCCGTTGGCCGCTCCCGCCAAAAGTGCCTGGGCCCGTCTGGTCAGCTCGGAGATTCCCTGAGCGATGACTGCCGGGTCCACCTTCACGACGGTCCCCTCCTTCCCTTCCGCAGCCATCTCCAAGAAGGCAAACTGCCGAAAGCGTTGGCTCAAGGCGAAGGGCACGACCGCCGAATGAGGGCTGGGCTCACTCACAAACAAAACCGGCACCCCGCGAGCCCCCGCCCATTTCACGATGACCGCGAGCGCTTCCTCAAATTCCTTGACCGGGTTCTCCCCTTCCTTCACGGGCAGCGCCCCGATCGAGCCACCGATTTGCCCATAGACATTCCGCTGGGCCTGAAAGCGTTTTTTGAAGTAGTCATCCTGCCCCAGTTCCCGCTGGCGCTGTTCCTGGCCCTGGAGCAAGCGGCCGTGCCAGAGCTTCCTCGCCAGCTGCGAGTAGCCGACCACTGATTTCATCAACGCATTCTTGGGCCGGATGGGGGGCGTCTTCCGGCTGGCTAAGCCGGCCTCGTAACGATACTCCGCCCCCCTTCCCAGAAACTCATCCGAGCCGGCCAACACAATCAAGAGATCCAGTTCTCCCAAGTCTTCCTGACTCACCAACCAGCGAGACGCATTCGAAAGAGCGCCGCCTCCGAAGGCCCCGACCGAGACCTCGCCAAGCTCCGCAGCCTCCAGTTGTCGCTCCAGTTGCCCCCACCAGGTATCCGAGTCTTCTTGCAAGAGCGACCCCGTATCCTCCCCGCCGAGAGCGAGAATCCGGCGACCCGAGGGCTGCTCCAGCCAGTTGGCCGGTCGCAAGCCCGTGGCGTGTTGGACGATCGTGACCGTGTTTTCCAAGCCGTGGTCCGAAAAGCTGTTGCTCAGTTTGAGGCGTATCGAGGGAAGAAGCGGAGAAGGAAAAAGAAGCCAAAGTGCCGCTTCCAAGATCAAGAAGAGCGCCAGGGGAATGACGAGGACAAAAACGAGAATTTTGGAAGGATTCATGGCAGGGCCTTTGATCCTATGCCCTCGTTATCAGCTGCATCAACCCAGGAATTGCCTACCTTCCCTTACTAACGGCTTCTGACTTCGCTCCATGATTTTCATTATCGTCTTGATTCTTCTGGGCCTTCTTTTGCTGGGAGCCGAAGTGATTCTTCCGGGAGGCATCGCCGGGATCTTGGGAGGCATCTGCATCCTCGTGGGAATGTTCCAGATTTATGCCCTCCCGGATTTGGGCTTCGGCTGGAAAGTGGTTCTGACAGCTCTCGTATTGGCCGCCGTGATGGCGACCTTGGCTCTCGGGCTCAAGGTGTTTCCCAAGACGCCTTTCGCCAAATGGCTTACGCTACAATCGACCGTGGCCAAGGTTGACCAAAAGAAAGCCCACGCGCTGGCCGGGGCCAGTGGCAACGCGGTCACCGACCTCCGACCCGACGGTCGGGCCCGGCTGAACGGGCGCCTGGTCGATGTCCACTCCGTGGCCGGATTTGTGGCGGCCGAGACCGAAGTGAAGGTGGTCGCCGCCGATTCTTTGGGGATCCAAGTGCGCCCGACCTCGCTCGATTAGGTCCCTCCCGCATTCCAAAGGCGGACTCCCTTTCCATTTACCCTGAATTCATTTGCCCTGAATTCTCACGGTGCGTAGAGGTTCTCGTTATGTGGGAAATCCTCCTTCTTGTTGTCGTCGTCTTGGTCGTCCTCTCGGCGATCTTCATCATCTTCAAGTTTTTCAACATCTGGCTGCGGGCCCGACTCTCCGGAGCGCCCGTGGGGATGCTCAACTTGGTCGGCATGTGGCTGCGGAAGGTTTCCCCATCTCTTATCGTAGATAGCCGCATTACCGGGGTCAAAGCCGGCTTGGAGATCTCGACCGACCTCCTCGAAGCGCACTACCTGGCTGGGGGAGATGTCGAAAACGTGGTCCTGGCCCTGATCGCAGCGGACAAGGCGGGATTCGAGCTGTCTTTCGACCAAGCCTGCGCCATCGATTTGGCCGTCAAAGGCACCACCAAAACGGTCCTGGAAGCCGTCCAGACCAGTATCAACCCCAAAGTCATTGATTGTCCGGCCAGCATCGCCGGCCAGCCCAGCAAAATTGACGCCGTGGCGCGCGATGGCATCCAAGTCCGGGCTCGCGCCCGGGTGACCGTGCGGACGAACCTCGATCGCTTTGTGGGGGGCGCCACCGAAGAAACCATCATTGCCCGGGTCGGCGAAGGCATCGTGACCTCGATCGGTTCGGCCGGTTCTTACAAGGCCGTCTTGGAAAATCCAGATCACATCTCCCACCGCGTCCTCGAACGAGGCCTCGACTCCAACACCGCCTACGAAATCATTTCGATCGACATCGCAGACGTCGACGTCGGCAAAAACATCGGAGCCGAACTCCAAGCCTCCCAGGCGGACGCCGACAAAGACGTGGCCCAAGCGAAAGCGGAAGTGCGCCGCGCCGCCGCCGTCGCCCTCGAGCAGGAAATGGCCGCCCGCACCCAGGAAATGCGGGCCCGGGTCGTCGAGGCCGAAGCCGAAATCCCACTGGCCATCGCGGAAGCCTTCCGCAGCGGCAACCTCGGCATCATGGACTACACCCGCTACAAAAACGTGGTGGCCGACACCGAGATGCGGGACAGCATCGCCAACGGAGGCGAAGACAAGCCGGGAAGCAATAGCCAACCCCCCTCCTAAACCTCTCTCCACCCTCAACGCACACCCTTAGACTCTCATGGAAGGCGACTGGACTACCGGGATTTTTTGGCTGGTCGTGGTGGTCGTTTCCTTTCTCCAATGGCTGGGAAAGAAATTCCAAGAGCGCAAGATTCAAAAAGAGTGGGAAAACCGTCCTCGCGATGAAGAAAAGGAACTCAACCCGGAGACCGAAGCCCTCTATCGAGGGGAGCTGGTAGAAAATCGACCCCAGACTCGCGGCGAACCGAGCACCGAAGATCCCCTGGCCGACCTCTTCGACGCCCTCGGCGTTCCCCAGCCCACCAAAGCACCCCCTCCCCCCCCTCCGGTTCTCCAGAAACAGCCCGGGCCGGACTCCCCCTCCGCACCCCCCCCCTTACCCGAAACCGTCCCGGCTGAAGAGCGCCTCAGCAAAAAAGAGCGGGAGGCCCTAGAGCGGGTTCGCGCTCGCGAGCTGCCCTCCCGGCGCACTCGCTCCAGCTTCAGTGCCATCGGCCAAGCCATCCAGAGCCCGGCTCGTCTGCGCGAAGCCATCGCCATCAAGGAAGTGATCGACCTCCCCGTCTCGCTTCGGCGGGAACACCCCTTGCAAACTCCCTCGAACTAAGCTACAACCCTCCCCCCGCGCCGCCGTGGCGGAATTGGTAGACGCGCGCGATTCAAAATCGCGTTTCTTCGGAAGTGTCGGTTCGAGCCCGACCGGCGGTATTTTTTCTTATTAGAATCAATAGCGGATCAGTCCCGCCTCTCGCAAAGGCTCCCAAAAATCCTCCGAATGGCTATCCGGGTGCCACCCTTTGGCAAGTTGCTCCTCGATCGCCTGCCAGCGGCGCACTTGCCAGCCTTTCGACCAATCCCGGATCTGCTGGAAAAAGGTTCCCAACTTCGAATCAGTGCTCTCAAGGCGTGAAAGGAGCCACGCCTCCTCCAAAAACATCGCCCGCTCTTCCAGTGGCAAAAGCTCTTGGCAACGAAGAGCCGCAAAAGGGGCCAGCGCCACCGTCCCTTGCAGCTCGAAGGCCCGATTCATCGTCAACAAGAGCAGCGGCGTCTCGCAACCGGGCCCATAGGCCAGCGCTGCACTCAGCAACCGAATGCGCCCGGCCAACTCGGCTTCGCTCAAACCTCGGATGAAACTGACCTGCCCATATTGCCGTCGAAGAAAGCGCTCCAAGCCGAAGAAATCCCCCAGAGGCTCCTCCCCCCGGGGCACCCGCAGAGCCCGCACCGCGGTCATGGGATAAGGGGATTCCACCTCGGTCGCTCGGAGCGCCTCCGCCTGCTCCAGTGAGCGCCTGGCTCGCTCCAAAGTGGCCTCACTCGGCGAACGAAAGAAAGCATGCAGCCAGATCGTCCCCCGCTGGAAAGCCAGCGCCTGACGGGCCTCGGCCGGGGCCGCTTGGCCTTTTTGGTCCAGCGCCTCCGCCATCGCATCGAGGAGAGCCTGCGCCTCATCGGTCCGCCCCAACTGCTCGAGCGCAGAGGCCCCTTTTCCGTAAGCCTCCCAATTTTGAGGATCCAAAAACAGCTTCTGCTGCGCGATCGCCAGGCGCTGCTCATAAAAGGCCGCCGGGAAGCGATCGAAGCGACCCGTCACGAGATCTCGCAGAACCGACTCCCGATTGAGCTCCGCCCCAGGAGTATCCCGATTGCAATCACAAGGGGCCGCCCGGAGGCCGGGTGCCATCAAAAGGAAGAGAAGAAACCGCACCCCGTTATTTTACCATCGAAGGCAAGCCAGAACCAAGCAACCCTCCCCGAAAACGCTAGCCCTTCCGCGTCTTGACCGCGCGCTTCCGGAGCGGAAACAACTCCCGGCAGATCGGGCAAATCGTGCCATCACACCCTCTCGCTGTGCAAAATTCCCGCCCGTAGAAAATGATCTGAAGGTGGAGCTTGTTCCAAGCTTCCTCGGGAAAGAGCCGCTTGAGATGCCTTTCTGTCTCGACCACGTTTTTCCCCGGAGCCAGCTTCCAGCGCTGCGCCAAGCGGTGAATGTGGGTATCCACCGGAAAGGCAGGCACCCCGAAAGCCTGGGCCATGACCACCGAGGCCGTCTTGTGACCGACCCCGGGCAGACTCTCTAGGATTTCCATGTCCGCCGGGACCTCTCCCGCGAATTCCTTCACCAAGCGACCCGACAGCTCACGAATGGCTCGCGCCTTCCGCGGGGCGAGGCCACAGCTTTGGATGGCCTGCTGAATGCGGGCCACCGGCTGCTTGGCCATGGCCGCAGGGTGATCCGCCAAGGCGAAGAGACCTGGGGTGACCTTGTTGACCCGTTCATCGGTGCACTGGGCCGAAAGGAGCACCGCAATCAAAAGAGTGAAAGCGTCCCGATATTCCAGCGGGACCGGCGTTTCCGGGTAGAGGCCCTCGAGCCGTTGCCGAACATAATCCGCCCGCTCCTGTTTCGTCATGGCGGCCAGCCCTCTAGCCCCCGCGGCGTCCCGGCTCCCGAATGGAAGCGAGCAATTGCTTGGAGCGGGTCACCTGCTGCTTGCGAATGGCCTGCGCCATTTGGCGGCAATGCGGATGATGAAGGCGGGAAGCAAGAATCTCCGCGCTCCGATCCCAGCTGCCCCAGCGGACAATCTCGATGACCACATCCTGCCGCCCCCATCGATTCATCATCTTCTTGTTCGGCATGTAGATGTCGAGCGTGTTCGTACCCACGAGCGCGCTCCCGTAATCATCCACATAGAACAAGCGATTTTTGACCCCCTTCATGCGAAAGACAGTGCCGTAGGGATACCGAGACCAATCAGCCGCCACGCTGATGACCCGACCATACTTCAAAGGGGTCCCCGCCGCCGAATTGCTCCCATACTCCAAATGATCGTCTTCGGTGCAGGTGTAGGAAGTCGTGCGCACGAAGTGCAATTGGTCGAACTCGTCGTAGCGGGCATAACCGTGCCGATCAGGCTTCCCGCCACCTGGAATCCCCTGCGCAGGCGCCACCTGAGAGGCCAGGTGGGTCGTTTGGCAACCACTGCCAAAGAACAGCGCCCACCCAACCAGAAGAACAAGGGACGAAAGCTTCATCACAAAAGGCAACCAAAGAAAATCGACCGAGGTGCCGGGCAAAAACGACCTCCTCTCGCGAAATGCCTGCGACAGTTCCCTTTTCCGCGCAAGGAAAACTATCCTGCCACTTGCCAGGCAGGCTCTTTCATTGGAATCCTGGCCCCATGGCGGAATCTCGCACCCTGGCGCAAGCCTGCTCCCTGCTGTCCCAAGCTCTCCAAGTCAGGAAACAAGACCACATGGACCTCGCGCCCGCCGCGCGGGAAGCTCTCAAGCGCCTGGCAGGGAGGGAATGGGCAAAAGCGGCTCCCGAGCCCAAACCGCCCACCGCCCTCGCCTCAAGCCAGCCCGCTCACCCGTCGAAAGCAGCCCAACTCGCAGCCCTGCGAGAAGAATTGGCGAGCGACCCCCGAGCCACCTCCCTCGAAAGCCTCCGGGAAACCTTGGTTTTCTCGGTCGGTCACCCCGATGCGACCTTCATGTTCGTGGGAGAAGCCCCCGGCTTCGAGGAAGAGCGCCAGGCCGAACCCTTTGTGGGCCCTGCCGGGCAGCTTCTCACCAAAATCATCGCCGCCATGGGCTTTGCGCGTGGGGAGGTCTACATCAGCAACATCGTGAAGTTCCGGCCCTCCACGGGTGCAGCCGACCAAGGAACCGCCAATCGCAAGCCGACCGTGGCCGAGATGAGTCATTTCCTTCCCTACCTCAAAAGAGAAATTGAAATCGTGCAGCCAAAAATCATCATCGCCCTCGGCGGAACGGCCCATCATGGCCTAACCGGAAAAGAAGCCAGTGTGGGCAGCGTCCGCGGGAAAATTCTCGACCTCGACGGCACCCCCCTACTCACCACCTACCACCCCAGCTACCTCCTCCGCAACCGAGAACGGAGCGAAAAGAAAAAAGTCTGGGACGACATGAAACTGGCCCTCCAGCACCTCGGCCTCACCGCTCCCAAGTAGCAGGACAGAAACCTCTCTCAGATAACCGCTCACCGGGCCAGCGATTCTCACACCCTTTGGCGAAATAGATCGCACCCCAAGTCCCCTCAGCACGTCCGCTCCACCCAAAACCCGAGCCTCCTCTCAATCCGTGCCTCAAAAAGAAGAAATGGCTCCGGCGGTTGGGTTCGAACCAACGACCTAGTGGTTAACAGCCACCCGCTCTACCGCTGAGCTACGCCGGAACAAAACTCGGGCCGGACCCTTACCCTTGAAGGTCTCTTGGTTCAAGAGCGAATCCTCTTTTTTTGATGGAGGAGACCGAGGACCTTCCCTCGCTTGTCACCGGTCGCTTTTCACCTAAGCTGCACCTCTCGTCCTTCTCCTCTTCATCTGGTCATGGCCTATCCCCTGCGCTTGTTTCGTCCAGAGCGGACCCACTGTCCCTCCTGTCACCTCTTGCAGGTGGATTCAGTCATGAAGTGTCCTCAATGCGGCTTTTCCGCCGCCGCATCGCTCCATACCTTCCCGATGGAGTTCCCCACGTGGGAGCGCCTCACCGATCCCAAGGGCTTCCTCAAGGGCCGGGAATGGGAACGCCTTGACTCCCAAATCGCCGCGCTCGAGGAAAGCTACCCGCAGCTCTCGATTTCGATCTGCTTTCACTATCTCCGGCGCAATCAGCAACCGAGCGAATTCGGCTTCTGGTTCCTCAATTACGCCAAAGAAAATGGCGCCCCCTCCTCCTCACGAGCCAAGAGAGAAAGCTCCCTCCTCCTGGTCGTGGACTACCATCATCACCGCTGCAGCGCTACGGTAGGGTATCTCTTGGAGCCTTTTCTGAGCGACTTCCTTTTGCGAGATCTTCTCACGACCTGCCTACCGGAGTTCAGTCGCGAGAAATGGGGAGAGGCTCTCTCGAAGTTTTTCCTTGGGCTGAGCGATGAGCTGGCCAAGCGTCACCTGGGCGCCCGGGAAATCATCAATCGCGCCACCGAAGCCGAGAAAAAATGAACCCTCTTTTGGCCAAAGTCGACTCCCCACCCGCTGGCGAGAACTTCGAGATTCTCCTCCTGAATCCATTCTATCTCTTCGGCGCCTTGGTGCTGAGCTTGGCCGTGGTGGCCTGGCTCATTTGGCTCTCCGTCTCCCGGAAGAAAAAAAAGGTCAAAACCATGTACTGGTTCCCTGAGACCGACTTTCGTTGGCGCTTCAGCGCTCCCTACAGCGGGGGGAACAGCGCCCAAGTGGACTTCAGCGAGCAGGTCCGGGCCCTGGCTGACCCTCCCTCGGAGAGCGCCACAGCCAAGCCCGAAGCCAGCGAGCCCCAGAACTGATGGAAAGGCCCGTTCGCGCCCGATGCCAACTGCGCGAGCAGCGCTCTCCCAAGCTCTGGCTGGCCTCCCTGCCCAATGGGGCCCCGACCTTCGCCCATCTCAGTGAGGCCTGCTTGGAAAGGGCGTCCGACCTCCGCGCCGGCCAATGGGTCGAGGCCGAACTCACCCCCTACGACTTCTCGCAAGCGCGCATCGTGGCCCGCTCTGAAAAGCCCTGATTGCTTGCACGAAAATCGCTTGCAAGGGCGCTCCCGCCTTGCGTTCCAAAGCCGGCGTGGCAACCTCCCCCCTCCCAGCATGACCTCAGAACCCGATGCACCCCTGCCCTTGATCCCAGCCACTCGCTTCGAATCTATGAAGGAACGGGCCCTCAAGGCCGCCGGGCAACTGCGGGCTTCCGCTGGCAGTTCCTTGAAGTCCTGGCAGGACAGCGCGGCCCGTCAGGTCGAAAACATTCGCAGAACCGCAGCCCAACGCAGCCAACCTCTCACCCAACCCGCCATGGAAGCAGCCAACGAATTCAACTCGCCCGAAGAGCCACCCGAAGAACCCGCCGCCGACAGCTTCTCCCAGTATGCCGAACAGGCTCGGGAGCACGCGCAGACCTACTGGAAACAAGCCGAAGACTACATCCGGGAGAACCCAACCAAGGGAGCGCTCATCGCTCTTGGGGCCGGATTTGTTCTCGGTTCCCTTTTCCGACGCTGAGGCCTCCGGTGTTCTCCCTCCCCCAACGAATCCGTCGCACCCTCCGGGCTCTCCTGCGTTTTCTCAGTGATCGCATCGAGCTCGCCTCCACGGAGGCCCGGGAAGCGGCCGCCAGGGGACTGAAGCTCCTGCTCTTGGGTCTGGTGGGACTCCTCCTGCTAGGGCTGGCTTACCTATTGGCCTTGGCCGGCTTGGCCGTCTGGTTGGTGCAGGCCACTCCTTTGACTTGGGCCAGCTGCTTGCTTTTGCTCGGCGGGTTGCATACTCTCTTCGGTGCCTTTTGCCTCGATCGCGTTCGCGATTCCGCCAAAGAAGCCCGCTCTCCCTTTCCCGAAACCCGCAGCCAATTCGAGGCCGATCGCCAATGGTTCCAAAAAGAAAAAAAGAACGAGTCCGAAGAAGAATCGAGCTGAAGCAGCGCTTGGCCGGCTCTCGGGCTGAATTGTGTGAAAGCCTGGACGCCTTGGGAGAATCCCTCTCCTTGGTGCGGGGTCTCAAAAAGCGCACCGCCACCGCTGCCAAATGGAAAACCGCCGCCACCAGCGCGGCCGTCGGATGGATCGGCTCCAAGGTTCTCCTCGGGAAAAGCCCGCGCTCCTCGCAGTCCGGCCCAGCCAAAGTCTCCCGCCAGGGTGGAATCAGCGGCCGTCTCGCCCGCATCGCTCGCCAAGAGATCACTCGCAGCCTTCGCCGGGCCGCCACCAAACAGGCTCTTCGGCTTCTTCGTTCTCGCATGGGATAATTGTGGAAAGCCCCTTGTCATGGGCTCCGGGCTCGCTAAACACAGACCTTCCCCCTCCAAATCGGCCCCGTCGGCCCGAAAAACCCTTTCCCCAGCCAGCCCCCCATGTCCGAAGAACAGACTGACATCATCGCCACCCTTGGATCGGTGGATGATTACCTCAAAATTGGAATCGAGTATGACTGCTCGGACATCCACCTGGCCACCGCGGCGCAACCCACCTGGCGTCGCTTCGGGAATCTTCAGCCCATCTGGAAGAATGGCGCGGAACTGACGGCGGAGGACTGCGAACGTCTGGCCAACGGCTTCCTCACGGCCGAGCAGAAGGCCCACCTGGAAGAACGGGGCGACGTCGATTTTGCCTACCAAAACCAATTCGGCCGCTACCGTGCCAGCGTCGTGAAACAGCGGCTGGGCATCAATCTTGTCTTCCGCCTCATCAGCACCACCATCCGCTCGATGGAGGACCTGGGCCTTCCGGCCGACATCAAGCCCCTCCTCCGCTACCAGAACGGGATCATCTTGGTCACGGGCTCGGTCGGCTCGGGGAAATCCACCACCTTGGCTGCCTTGGTCAATGAGATCAATCAAGAGCGGAACGATCACATCATCACTCTCGAAGAACCCATCGAATACCTCTTCGAATCAGACAACTGCCACGTGATCCAACGGGAAGTCCACCGCCACACCGAATCCTTCGGCAAGGCCCTTCGGGGAGCGCTGCGGGAAGACCCCGATGTCATCATGGTCGGGGAAATGCGCGACCTCGAAACCATCTCACTCGCCATCACGGCTGCCGAAACCGGCCACCTGGTGCTGGGCACCTTGCACACTGGGAGTGCCGCCCGAACGCTGGATCGGATTCTTGATGTCTTCCCCAATGATCAGCGGGATCAGATCCGGATCATGGTCAGCGAATCGCTCCGCGGCGTCATCAGCCAGCAGCTGGTTCCGAAACAAGATGGCTCGGGGCGCTGCCTCGCCTTGGAGCTGCTCGTGAATAGCCCAGCCGTGGCTGCCTGCATTCGCGATGGCAAGACCTTCATGTTGCCAGGCATCATGCAGACCGGGAAAAACGTCGGCATGATCAATATGGATGACTCCCTGCGGAAGCTATACGACAAAGGCCTGATCAGCCAACAAGAAGCCCTCTCCCGCGCGCTCGACAAAGGCGTGATGCAAAGTTATTTCGCCTCCTGACTTCCTCCCTCTAGCCCCCGCAGACATGGCCCATCAAATCGACGCCTTCTTCCAAACCCTCATTGAAAAGGGAGGGTCCGACCTCCACTTGACCGAGGGCCAGGCCCCGAAAATCCGTGTCCATGGTGGCATTTCCCCCATTCGCGAAGCCCCGCTAGAGCACCAGGAACTCAAGCAAATGCTGTCCGAAATCTGTGAGGAATCCGCCTTCCAGGACTACCTCCAAACGGGCGACCTCGACTTCGCCTACGAAATGAACGCCGCCTCGCGTTTCCGCTGCAATTACCTGCAGCAGCGAAATGGGCTCGGTGCGGTCTTCCGTCTCATCCCGACCAAAATCGCCACCCTCGAAGACCTCGGCATCCCCACAGCGGTCAAGGAATTTGGGAAGATCCGCTCTGGCTTGGTGCTCGTGACCGGCCCCACCGGATCCGGCAAGTCCACCACGCTGGCGGCCCTCATGGACTTCATCAATACCCACTATCGCCGCCACATCCTGACGATCGAGGAACCGATCGAGTTCGTTCACAACAACAAGAAAAGCATCATCACGCAACGAGAAGTGCCCATCCAAACCCCGAGCTTCGCCGACGGTCTCCGAGCGGCCTTGCGGGAGGATTCGGACATCGTCTTAGTCGGGGAAATGCGCGACTTGGAAACCATCTCCCTCGCTCTCACGGCCGCGGAAACCGGCCTGCTCGTCTTCGGGACGCTCCACACCAACAACGCCCGAAAAACCGTGGACCGCATCATCGACGTCTTCCCGGCCGACCAGCAGTCCCAAGTCCGCACCATGCTGGCGGCCTCGCTCCGGGGCGTCGTGGCCCAGCTTCTCATGAAGACTGCCACCGGCCGGACCGCCGTGAACGAAATCCTCGTTTCGACCCCGGCCGTCGAAGCCATCATCCGCGAAGGCTCCACTCAGAAGCTTTCCGACGTCATCACCGGGGGCAAGGCCTACGGCATGCAGTTCATGGACGAAGCCATTTGGGAAAAGCTCAAGAGTGGGGAGGTCACCCCTTTCGAGGCCTACATGAAGGCCATCGACAAAAAGCGCTTCTCCGCCTTTCTCGATTCCGAAGACGCCGCCGTCTCGGTGGCTGGAGGGGGCGTGGACTAGAATTCCCCTCTCCGAAATCGAATTCTTCTGCCGACTCTCGCGTCCGAAAGATCGACAACGGAACGCACCATGCTACCATCATTGCTGTGCTTTCTGTCTAGAGAAGCCAGCGCCATGGACGACTCGCCCATCAGATTTCATTGCCCTTTTTGCAACGAACACTTGTCCGTTCCCCGAGCCTACGCCGGCGTGAAAGGACCCTGCCCCACCTGTGGGGAAGAAATCAGCGCCCCCTTTCCCGCGCCCGCCCCTCTCGCGAACCCCGCGCCCCTCCCTCCCGTCCAGCAGGCCCCCGTTCCCCCCTCCCCCCCGCCCGTTATGGGGGGGGGGGGGTGACTCCGGGGGGGGGGTTTGGGGG